>JAPLKY010000293.1 GCA_026387805.1 Candidatus Krumholzibacteriia bacterium | reverse complement strand
CGAACCCCACGAGCGTTGAACGTTTCTTCGAGATTAACCTCTAGTAGCGGGTGACGCTGATGGGGTCCCCGCCCGCTGCGCAGCGAGCCTTGCTCGCGAGCACGGGCGGGGTGCAATCAGCGGCAGGACCCGCGTAGCGCGCGAGCGAGCACGTGCGGAGCGCATAGAAGAACCCCCGGGATAGGTCATCCCGGGGGTTCTTGTTGGTAGCGGGGGCTGGATTTGAACCAGCGACCTTTGGGTTATGAGCCCAACGAGCTACCGGACTGCTCCACCCCGCAGCAAATTCTTCGTAATACTAAGGCTTTGCGCGCTCCCTGTCAAGAGCCCCCGGTGCGATTGTTCCCTTTTCCGTCTTTTCCGGTATGGGAACGATCCGGTACACCTTGTCCCCCGGTTTCAGATAGCCGTACTTCTCCCGGGCGACCTTCTCCACCGAGAACGAATCGTTCCTGAGACGATCGATCTCCGCGCTCAGGAGCGCGTTCTTGCTTTCGAGCTCAGTGATCTTGGCGCGGAGATTCTGCATCTGACGTTGGGCGCCCCAGACCTTCAGCAGTCCGACGTCTCCGGCGATGAAAATGAATCCGATGATGAACAGGACGGCGATGAGGAGCGCCCGCGCGAAGGCCGGGCTGATATCGACGGTGCGACGGACACGAAGGTACTTCGTTCCGGTGCCCGGTCCCCAGAGACTCTTCATCGCAACCTCCGGAACGCGTCGATGCCCGGATAGATCGCCGTTTCGCCGAGCTCTTCCTCGATGCGGATGAGCTCGTTGTACTTCGCGACGCGATCGGTCCGCGACGCAGAACCCGTTTTGATCTGGCCCGCGTTCACCGCGACCGCGACGTGCGCGATCGTGACGTCCTCGCTCTCCCCGGACCGGTGCGAAACGACCGACGTGTATCCCGCGCGCTTCGCCATGTCGATCGCGTCGAGCGTCTCGGTGAGTGTCCCGATCTGATTCAGCTTGATGAGGATCGAGTTCGCGACCCCCGCGGCGATGCCGCGCGCGAGCCGTTCCGTGTTCGTCACGAAGACGTCGTCGCCGACGATCTGAATCGCGCCGCCGAGCCGATCAGTGAGAAGCTTCCATCCGTCCCAGTCGTTCTCGCCGAGGCCGTCCTCGATCGAAACGATGGGGAAGCTCTTCACGAGATCTTCGTAGAAGCGCACCATCCCCTCCGCGTCGAGGATCTTTCCCTCGGCGGCGAGATGGTAGCCGTCCTTCTTGAGAAACTCGCTCGCCGCGCAGTCGATCGCGAGCGCGACGTCCTCGCCGGGATGGTACCCGGCCTTCTCGATCGCCTTGACGAGGATCTCGAGCGCCTCGCGATTCGATTTGAGATTCGGAGCGAATCCTCCCTCGTCTCCGACCGACGTCGCGTAGCCCTTCTCCGAGAGTATCTTCCGGAGCGAGTGGAACACCTCCGCGCCGGCCCGGACGGCCTCCCGGACGCAGCCGCATCCGGCGGGGACGATCATGAACTCCTGAATGTCGACGTTGTTGTCCGCGTGCTTTCCTCCGTTGAGCACATTCATCATGGGAACGGGGAGGATCTTCGCGTTGACCCCGCCGATGTACTGGTAGAGAGGAAGATCGAGCTCCGCCGCGGCCGCCTTCGCGATCGCGAGAGAGACGCCGAGAATGGCGTTCGCGCCGAGCTTGCTCTTGTTGGCCGTTCCGTCGAGCTCGCAGAGCAGCCTGTCGATGTATACCTGATCGAGGGCGTCGAGCTCGACGACCTCGGGGCCTATCACCTCAATGACGTTCGCGACCGCCTTGAGCACACCCTTGCCGCCGAATCTCTTCGGATCTCCATCCCTGAGCTCGACCGCCTCATGCTCACCGGTCGACGCTCCGGAGGGCACGATCACCCTTCCCCATGCTCCTCCCTCAAGGGATGCCTCGACCTCCACGGTCGGATTTCCTCGTGAATCGAGCACCTCCCGGGCCATGATATGCTCTATCGCCCCCATCGACGCCCCCCTTTCTAATTATCTTTCTATCAATGAGTAATAGTGTTCATGTAGTCGAAAACTGTAGTTTCACGAAGCCGCCTATGTCAAGAAAAATCGAGTCCGTGGGGAGCGCCGCGCGGGTGGCGCCCCGAAGAGCGGGTGACGCTGATGGGGTCCCCGTCCGCTGCGCAGCGAGCTTTGCTCGCGAGCACGGGCGGGGTGCAATCAGCGGCAGGACCCGCGTATCGAGCGATCGATCGACGCCCCAGATTCGGCTTTTCTCCCTCGGGTGAACCTGATATTTTGGAGGCGGTGAACCTATTTCGAGACAAGGATTTTTTCCCTTCTATCGCGAAACATTGCAGACGGGGCTTCGTATTAAAGGGTGTCAGGTTTGAGCGACGAAGATAGAATACTCATCGAGCGATGTCTGAAGGGAGATGAGAAAGCGTATGAAGAGCTTCTGCGCACCTATCGCACATCGGTTTTCAGCATTTGCCTCCGGATGGTGCGAAATCGCACCGTGGCGGAGGATATCGCGCAGGAGGTGTTCATCAAGGTGTTCGCCGCGCTCAACAGGTACGATTCGGCGTACCCGTTCGCAAGTTGGCTCAACCGGATCACCTCGAACCTGTGCATCGAT
>JAPLKY010000154.1 GCA_026387805.1 Candidatus Krumholzibacteriia bacterium | reverse complement strand
TGCCCGTAATTGACGTTCCCGCTGAGTCTCAACGCGTCGCTGAGGTTGGTGCTGATACAGTTGTGCACTCCCCAGATGCCGTTGAACTGCGTCCCCATGAAATGCTCGTTGCTCGCGAGGTAGTTGGCGTGCATCTGGGTCTGGGCGGCCCGGAATTTCACCGAGAGATTCGGATTGATCCATTCGTCCTTCTGGAACCAATCGTCGAAGTTCCATTCCCGTGCGACGTTCACATAGCCGTCGACGAAGTCCAGCACCTTGCTCTTTTCGAATCGTTTCGTGTAGCCGATGTTGAACTGGCCCTGGCGTATGTTGTTCGCCGGCTCGAACCCGTTATCCGCCCGGAAGGTCGGGCTCAGCTCGTAGTATTGAGCGCTTGTATAGAAGGTGCCCGTGCTTCTGGCCAGCACGCCCAGGAACGCGTGTCCCCAGTAGCTCTCGCCGTCGAGCCCGGCCGTATACGTGTCGCCGTCGAAACGGCTCGCGTTGAATGCGCTGTCAGGAACGAAGGCGAGATTGTCGACCTCTTCGGTATGCGACGCGAGGGCCTGGAACTTGAACGAGTTGCTCTTGGAAAGGCGGATCTGGCCGTCGATGCTCGCCAGGGACCCCATGCCGCCCCCGTCGAAGATCCTGTTGGTCGCGAGCATCCCGAGGTGCGATTGCTTGCCGAGATCGTGCCTGAAACGCAAAACGTTCGAGTAGCTCTTTCCGTTCTCGACGAACTCGCTTCGCTCCTCGAAGGGGAGAATGATAACCGAATGCTCGTCACGCCCCGTGAGGAACGCGAGGCTGTTTGAGCCGTTGCGCCACGTCGTCTTGCCGGCCGCGACCGGGTCGTTGATCGATCTCGTATAGACGGCATTGAAGTATGTATTGAAAAGGTCGCTTCCCTCCTGGAAGAAGGGGCGCTTCTCCGGGTAGAACAGGGCGAAGGTCGAGTTCACGTCGATCTGCGCCACGTCGGTCTCGACCTGGCTGAAATCCGGATTGACGGTAGCCTCGGCCCTGAGCTCCGAGGAGATGTCGTAGGCGACGCCGAGCGCGACGTCCCCCTTGATCTTGTCATTCTCGAACCGCCCTCCATCGCCGAGAGAGCCCGCCTCGTGGGCGACGACCGCCGGCAGGAGCTCGAGGCCCTTGCTCGGCTTGATGCCGGATATGCCGGTGACGGTTCCCCACTGGCAGGGCCAGCAATCCTCTTTGCGATCATAGGCGGCCCACGAGTACTGGTAGAACGACTCGCGCGGGCGGTTACGCCAGAAGTCGACTCGCCACGTCTGCTCCTCCCGGTCGGGAAAACGCAGGCTCGAGAAGGGCACCGCGATCTCCGCCACCCAGCCCTGAGCGGTGATCCGGCTCGCCGATCGATAGATCATGTCGTAGGTCATGTCCTCGCCGGTGGCCGGCGAGAACAGCAGGTCCCCGGGAATCCCGTAAGGGTTGACGGCGATCTCATAGGCGTGCGTCGCTTCGCCATAGGTGTCGAGGCACAGGAAGACGACGTCGTCGCTGAAGATCTTGTCCCTCTCGCAGAAGGATGCCCGCACCCTTGCGGGGTCGTCGTAGCACAGGAATCCCACGTAGAGGTTCTCGTTGTCGTAGGTGATGAAGACCTCCGTTTCGACGGCCGGTCTGGTCTGGTTGCCGGGTTCGTGCTCCGCGAAGTTTGCGGCCTTTGCGGCCCCGCGCCAGCCGGCGTCGCTGAGATCCCCATCTATCCGTATCTCGCCGGCCGCCCGCGAGATCTTGAGCTCGGGATGATAGACCGGCACATACGCGTCATCCGCGCGCGCGACCGAAAATGCCGCGCTCAACACACTCAATGAGACCAGATAGAAGGTCGCAAGCCAATGCCTCGGGAGGGCTCTCGTATACATCGAATCCATCCTTTGCTCGTGATCTCGCGCGAAGGAGGTGGGGGCCTTCACGAACTCACCGCTACCTGTTCTTTATACGAAGAAAGGGGAGGTTGGTTCCGCTTGAAGTCACTGTTTTTCGATCTCCCGAACGAGGAATTCCGCGAGGCGCTCGAGGCAGATCTCCCCTTTGTCCGCGGAGGCCTTTTCGGAGCGCGTTCATTTCTCCTCACTCTTTCGGCTTCAACTGCTCGATCATCTTCGCATCGACCCAGCGGTCTCCGCCTATCATCAGATAATCGCCGGTCAGCGAAAAATTGAACGGCCGTCCGGGGATCATATCCGCCAGGCTCATCGCCTGCGTCCATGAACCGTCCCTGTTCCTGAACGATACGCAAGGCCCCACCGGGGCTCCGCTCAAGTAGATCATGTAATCGCCGCCCGGGGATATCAGCGGCGACATTTCCACCTTCTCGGTGTTGATGCCGCTCCCGAGCTTCTCCGGGACCGAATACTTCCCGCCCAGGAAGCGGGAGCAGTAGATGTCTCCGTCGGTCGCATAGTAGTAGTTGCCGTCGCGATCGAACGAAAACGTGAGGAACGTGACTCTCGGTCCGGCTGGTATCGGCAGCTCCTCGCAGAATTTCGGCTCGCTCCAGCCGTTCTTCGTTCTTTCCAGATACCAGGTTCGTTTCTCGTACTGCGGAACCGCGGCGCCGTTGACCGGCCGCGACGACAGGAAGTAGAGCCTCTTCCCGTCGTGCGAATAGAAAGGATGATCGTCCCCGAAATCCTTGTCCGAGAATGAAGCCTTCCGGGGATAGGTCCAATGCCCGTTCTCGATCCTCGTCGTCATCATGTAACCGATTCCTGAGGTGTCAATCCGGGGCGCGGCCTTCCCAGATACTTGCCCTTGATTTTAGGGAACGCCGGGTCGGCGGTTTCGGCTCCCGCCGATTCCAGATAGCTCATCAATTCGCGATCGTCTCTGTCCTGAGCGATGTTGTACGGGGTTTGACCGAGCATGTTTCTCGCGTCTATATCGGCCCCCCGTGCGAGCAAGAAGGAGATGATTTCCCTGTGCCCCTGCTCGGCTGCGATATGGAGCGGCTCCCACCCGAATTTGTCCTTCTTGTTCACGTCGAAACCCCTACCGATCAGGGATTCGACGATGCGCGGCGAGCCGCCCCCGGCCGCCGAATGAAGCAGCGTGCCCGCGGTATCCACGGATGCGCCGCGCGCGATCAGCGCATCGAAAAGCCGCTCCAGCCCGCCCTCCGCCGCATCTTTCAGGATCTGCGTGCTCTCCTGCGCGCTGACTGGCAGCTCGGCGCCGGCGTCGAGAAGCACTTCGACCACATCCTTATACGGCCTCCATGCGGCGAGCATGATCGGCGTCCACCCGGAGTTATCCGCAGCATTCACGTCCGCGCCGAGACTCACGAGCAGTCTTATCGTTGCCGCATCCCCGCCGTCTCTGGATGCCGCGCACAGGGGCGTTCTGCCCCACGTATCGCGCATCTCCAGCAGCCGGCCGTTCGCCCGGATCAGCTCTCTCACCTTGGCAGTATCCCCGCTCGTCGCCGCCGTGTGGATTTCCTGGGCATCGAGGGCTGTGGAAAATAGAACCATGATGGCGCCGACCAGTATCGCACTTCTTGTCTTCATCGAAGAACCTCCGCTCTGAAGAAAAGCCGGCCTCGCTATATCTGGAAGAGATACTGCACCTTCAGAAAGAACTGCCGGTCGGTGAGGTCCCAGCCCTCGCGCCCGTCTTCCGCCATGTCGAAGTCGCGGTAGTTGTGCGTCGAGCCGAAGTAGAACATCGTGAGCGAGTTGATCCGGTAGGTGATGAGCGGATCGATGTCCCAGGCCTTCGAGCGATCGTTGTACTGCGAGACGAACCGCACCGAGAGCTCGCGCGACACCTGCAGCGACAAACGCGACCAGAAAACCGACTGCGAGAAGAGCCGTTCGCCGCTCATCAGATCGTCGCTCTGGATGTAGTCGAAGGAGCCGTCTATCGACAGGCGGTCCCAGGGCTTCACCGTTGTCCCGAATCCGTAGTCGAGCTGCTTTCCCATGACGAGCTCGTGGCGCGCGATGCGATGTCCGTAATTCACGTATGCGTTGAAGCTCAGAGCGTCCCATGGCTGGGTCGAGAGACAGTTGTGCGCCGACCAGATGCCGTTGAACGCGATACCGTGGAAGAGCTCGTTGCTCCTCATGTACATCGCGTGCATTCCCGTCTGGGCGACCCTGAACTGCACCTCGAGATTCGGGCTGATCCATTCGTCCTTCCGGACGCCGTCGAAGTTCCACTTGCGGGCGATTTCCACGCTGCCTTCGATCGCCTGCAATATCGTGCTCTTTTCGAACCGTAGAACGCCTTCGAGGTCCGCCGAGGCCATGCGCTGGTTGTTCTGCGGCTCGAAGCCGTTGTCCGCGCGGAAGGTCGGGCTCAGCTGGCTGTAATGCAGGCTGATGCCGTAGCTGCCCGTGTTCCGGCTGATGCCGGCGGCCATCGCGTGCCCCCAGTAGCTCTCGCCGTCGAGCCCGGCGGTGTATTTGCCGCCTTCGAAGCGGCTCGCATTGAAGGCGCTGTCCGGCACGAGAGCGAGGTCATCGACCTCGTCGGTATGCGACGCGAGGAACTGCAGCCTGAACGAGTTGCTCTTGGACAGCCGAATCTGCCCGTCGACGCTCGCCAGGGAGCCCATGCCGCCCCCGTCGAAGATCCTGTTGGTCGCGAGCAGCCCCACGTGCGCCTGCTTGCCGAGGTCGTGCCTGAACCGGAGGATATTGGAATAGCTTTGCCCGTTCTCGACGAATTCGCTCCGCTCCTCGAAGGGGAGGATGATCACCGAATGCTCGTCGCGGGCGGTGAGCAGCGCCATGCTGTTCGAGCCCTTGCGCCAGGTGAGCTTCCCCGCCCCGATCGGATCGTTGATCGATCTCGTATAGACCGCGTTGAAATACGTGTTGAAGAGATCGCTGCCTTCCTGGAAGAACGGACGCTTCTCGGGATAGAACAACGCGAAGGTCGAGTTCACGTCGATCTGCGCCACGTCGGTCTCGACCTGGCTGAAATCCGGATTGACCGTCGCTTCGGCGCTCATCTCGGAGCTGATGTCGTAGGTGATCCCGAGCCCGACGTCCCCCTTGACCTCGCCGTTCTCCATCCGTCCGTCGTCGCCGAGAGAGCCCGACTCGTGCGCGACGACCGAGGGGAGAAGCTCGAGGCCCGAGCTCCTCTTGATGCCGGAAATGCCGGTCATGGTCCCCCACTGGCACGGCCAGCATTCGTCGTCGCGATTGTAGGCGGCCCATGAGTATTGGTAGCGCGACTCGCGCGCGCGGTTGCGCCAGAAATCGACCCGCCACACCTGCTCCTCGCGATCGGGAAAGCGCAGGCTCGCGAACGGGATCGCCATCTCGGCCACCCATCCGTCGCCGGTGATCCGTCCTGCCGACTGGAAGATCATGTCGTAGCCGCCGTCCTCCCCGTACGCCGAGGAGAAGAGCAGGTCACCCGGAATGCCGTAGGGATTCGTGGCGATCTCGTACGCGTGCGTCGCCTCGCCGTAGGTGTCGATCATGAGGATCACGTAGTCGCCGGAGAACATCCGGTCACGCTCGCAGAACGCGGCCCGCACCTCGGCGGGGTCGTCGTGGCACAGCCATGCGACGTACAGATTCTCGTCGTCGTACGTGACGAGCACTTCCGTGTCGACGGCGGGCTTGGTCTGATTGCCGGGATTGTGCTCGGCGAAGTTATCGGCCTTCGCGGCCCCGCGCCAGCCGGCGTCGCCAAGGTCCCCGTCGATCTTTATGGGACCGGTCGCGCGCGAGATCTTGAGCTCCGGATGGTAGACGGGCACGTATGGCTTCTCCTGGCCCGCTGCGAATGCGGGAATCGAGGCGAAGGCCGTAAGAATGAGGCAGAGCGCAATAGTAGATCGGCGGGGGCGATTGCGTTTCATTACTTGCTTCCTTCGGTTCAGATTCGTTGTCGGCTTGCGGATGCTTCAAGAGCTCGAATATGCTAGCTCCTTATACGATCCGCCAGATCATAGGTTCCGCCATGGACGATTATTTCCTC
>JAPLKY010000056.1 GCA_026387805.1 Candidatus Krumholzibacteriia bacterium | reverse complement strand
CGAGATCCTCGAGCCGATGGAGGATGCTCCGGATGTGCGCGGTGCTTTCCGCGAGCCGGCATCGGGACTTCAGCATGCGCGAGCTGACCGGCTCGCCCGTCGCGACGAAACAATCGACGACATGCCGCAACATCTTTATTTCATCCGGAGATACGCGATTCAGTTCCGCCATGCTTGGCACTCTCCATGCCCGACTGCCACTATCCACAGGAATGTAAGGATTCCGGACGGGATTGTCAAGAAAGCGGCATGCAAGGGAGAAGCCAGATTCCTGATCCGGAATCAGCGAATGAGATCTCCGATTCTCGAGAATCGCACCCAATGCTTCTTGTAATCGAGAGAGAAGTAGAGGAAAAGCGCCTTTCCCCTGAGCAACTTCTTGTCGAGAGGCCCCCAGTACCGGGAATCGTAGCTGTTGTCCCTGTTGTCTCCGAAAACGAGTATGTGCCCCTTGGGAACCAGATACGGACCGAAGTCCCGGCGGGGAACGTCGCCGTAGATGTACTTCGCGTGGCTCTCGGGCTTCTCCTTTCCGTCGATGAAAAGGCTCTTTCCCTTGAGCTCCACCGTCTGCCCCTCGACCGCGATGCACCGCTTGATGTAGTCGGTCTTCCGATCTCCGGGAAACTTGAAGATCACGACGTCGCCGGGCTTCGGATCGCGGATCTTCGGCAGGCGCCAGTCCACGAACGGCACCTTCGCCCCGTAGAGAAACTTGTTCGCGAAGAGAAAATCTCCCTTGAGGAGCGTGTCTTCCATCGACTCGGAAGGAATATGATAGCTCTGTATGATGAGCGCGCGGACGATGAGAGCGAGCACGACCGCGGTGACGACGATCTCGACATACTCACGCAGCTTCGATTTCTTCTTTGTGCCTCTCTCGTCCGAGCCCATCGGTACCTCCCGTTATGTTTCAGCTTTCATACAGTACGAGATTGAACGGCGTTCTGTTGCGCGGATTCTAGCAGGTTCTCCCTGCCCCGCATACAGGCATTTTCACGATCTTCATCTTCATGATCCTCGACCGCGGCCGCCCGAATCCCGCCGCGCCGCCGTTCAGTAGCGCACGAGCAGGCTCACCCCGACGTTCCCCTGCGAGGCGCTCGCCTCGACCTTGAATCGCATATCGTCGAGTTTCGCGTCCACGTACGCGTCGATCACGACCGCGAGAACCACGGCCCCCGACCACCATATCCAGTCGACGGATCGCTCCCAGTATTCCGTCACCCACCCGTCGTGGTATTTCCATGGGCTCGACTTCGGAGGGAAGGAATCGCGAATGATCTTCTCCCGCTCCCGCATGCGGCGGTTCATCGCTATCTGGCTCAGGTAGTACGACTCCAGTCCGAGCGCGATCGCGGCCTTGAGCGGCTTTTCGTTGTACATCTGGCCGAGCCCCGGAATGAGAACGGCGCATGCCATCGCGACCCGCCCGTTCTTGCGCTCCCGGTATTCCTTGCCCTCCTTGAGCCCTCCGGTCTCCTCGCGGAGCACCCCTTTGAGCTCATCCATCGTCCAAAGCGTCTTT
>JAPLKY010000159.1 GCA_026387805.1 Candidatus Krumholzibacteriia bacterium | reverse complement strand
TACGAACCTCCTCGTCCCGCGGCGTAGCCCGAAGGGTGCGCGCCGGACAATGGACGTCTCTCACCTGCTGATGAATCTCCTCAAATAATCTTTCGCCTCGTTCACCCGCGCGAGCAGGCAGAGCGCGTAGAACAGCGCAAGGGCGGCCCCCCCGCTCACGACCACGCTCGCGAGCCTGATCCAGAACGAAGGCCCGAGCGGCTGAAAGAGAAAGCGGTCGAGGAGCCATCCCGCGAGTCCTCCGGCCACCGAGGCGGCGGTCAATGTCGCGACGTATTTCCAGAGAGGACCGAGATCGATTCTCCCGACCTTGCGCGGCACGAGAAGGAACAGGATCGCGATGTTCACAACCGCCGCGATGGTCATGGAGAGCGGAAACGCGAGAAAACCCATCACCCGCATCAGGGCGAGGTTGAGAATGACGTTCACGCCGATCGAGGCGAAGCTCGCGTACATCGGCGTCCTCGCGTCCTTGAACGCGTAGAAGACGGCCGCCACGTTCCGAAGGCCCGACATGAAGGGGATTCCGACGACGTAGAGAAGGAGCGCCTGAGCGACCGCCGCCGTGTCGTTCGCGGTGAACCTCCCGTGCTGATAGATGACGCTCGTGACCGGGTGGGCGAGGAAGGCGATCGCGACGGACGTCGGGATCGTGAGAAAGAACACCATTCTGAGGGAATCGGACATCGTCTCCCGAATGCCGCGGAGATCGTTCTCGCCGGCGAGCCGCGAAAGGGCCGGCAGCGCCACCGTCCCGACGGCGATCCCGAAGAGCCCGAGCGGCAGATGCATGATCCGAAAAGCGTAGTTGAGCCACGTCATGCTTCCGTCCTGGAGGTAGGATACGAGGACGGTATTGACCGCGAAATTGATTCTCGCGCCGGCGAGCCCGATCGCGACGGGAACGAAGAGCGCCATCACGCGGCGGAACTCCGGATCGCGGAAGCTCAGGTAGAACCGGTAGCGGAATCCCTTCCTAAACAGCCGCGGGAGCTGCACGGCAAACTGGATGAGCCCCCCCGCGACGACGCCGATGGCCGCTCCGTAGATCGGGTCGCCGCCGCGGCTCGTGTAGTACCCGAACATCCCGAGCGGAACGAGTATGGAAAAGACGTTGAAGAAGGCCGGCGCCACCGACGGCGTGAAGAAGGAGCCTTCCGTGTTCAGGTAGCTCATCGCCCATGCCGCGAGCGCAATGAAGAGCAGGAAGGGGAACATGATGGTCGTGAGATTTCCGGTGAGGGCGAGCTTCTCGGGATGCTTGCCGAAACCGGCGGCGATGACGCCGGCGAGCTGCAAAAGATCTCTCAGGAGGTTCGGGATGCGGAACGCGGCGTTGAAGGCGTCCGTCGAGCTCGTGGCCCCGAAAAGCGCGGCGAACACCTGCTCGCGGGCGAGCCCGAGGACCCGGCTTACGGCCGTGCCGATCGTGAACGAACGTACCCCGCGGGCAATATCCGCCACTACCGTTTCCTCGTGAGCAGCCAGAAGGCGAGAAACAACGATCCCGCGAGCGGGAACAGCAAGAAGATCGGACTTATCCCCGCTTCCCCCGACGTGACGTATACGGATGCCATGAAGGCGAAAAATCCGCCGAGTATGAGAATCGCTCCGACGAGCTCGCGCCACCACCCGAGGACGAGCCCCGCGACGATGACGCCGAGCATGATGGTGGAGATTATCTCCCCGCGCGGCAGCGCCCGGAAATCAGGCTTTCCCGCGCTTATGACGCCCATCGCGAGGAAGATGAGCCCCGTCGCGGAGACCGTCCGCGCTATCGATCGGACGAGATAGATCAGGCTGATCTTCGTGAATACGGACAGCGGCATGTTCCGGCCTCCTTTGCTGCCCTTCCGTCTATTCCGCCGTCTTCGCGGCGCCGCGGTCGATGATCCGCGCCGGAACACCGATGGCGGTGCTGCCCGGCGGTACATCCTTCACGACGACCGCTCCCGCGCCGACCACGGCTCCATCCCCGATCATGATATCGCCGATGACGATTGCGCCCGCCTTGATGGAAACGTTGTTCCCCAGCGTCGGGCAATCGTCGACGCTCGAAAACCCGATCGTCACCTGCTGGTTCACCCAGCAATTCTCGCCGAGGCTCTTCGCCGCGATGATCGTGCTGAATCCGTGCTGGATAAACAGGCCTGGGCCGATCGACGGCGTCTCGATGTAGAGGCTTTCGAGCGGTCGGTAGCAGCGTTTCGCGAGCTCGAGGAGCACCTTGATCCCGAGTCGCCGCTCCTTCGCGACGCGATAATGGAACAGCGTGCGGAATTCGGGGTACCGCGCGATGAGCCGAACGAGCCCGCCCTTCGGCGCGGCGAGCGATCCACGCCCCCCACCGAGAACCTCGGTCCATCGGTCGATATCCTTTCCGATGATTTCTCGCTCGGACGAGACGCGGAAGAGCCACGCGTGAAAGCAGGCCCGTGCGCTCCGCAGCGCGCGGTATACGGTTTGGCTCGAGTCCGGGTAGCCTTCCATAGCCTCAATCTAGCGGAAAACGCGCCCGGTGACAATCACGGAAGGGACATTTCTCTCGCGACGCGCACAAGGCTCCGGAGAAATCCGAACACGGTCAGGACCGTGAGAAACAGCACGAATCCTCCTCCGACGAGGCTCAGATCGACTCCCGGGACGCTTCTATACTCCGGTTTTACGGGGCTGTTCCACACGATCCAGAGGATCAGCAGCACGACGGCGTGCTGCGCAAGCGTGATCCACGCCGTATTGAAGAGAAACCGGATCCAGTATCCGATGATATCGCACGCGAAGGCGGCGAGAAACAGTATCGAGAAGAACACGGAGGCGGCCGGATTGAGAAGCGACTCCGGCCTGCTGAAATTGATAGTATAGAAAAAGAGCGTGTGATACCGCAGAAACAAATAGAGGAGCACTCCGAAGAACGCGACGAGCATCGCGAGCACCGCGGGTCTCGGCTTCTTGAGCCCCGATTCTCCCCGGTTCGCGAGCCGGACTCCGAACCAGGGGAGCCGCACATCCCCCTTCCGCTGCGTCACGAGATAGAGTATCAGCGCGACGACGCCGAAATCGTACACGAGCGCCATGAAGAGATAGGGAATCGCCCAGAAGGCGCTCATCTTCGGGATGAAGAAGAAGGGAATCGCGATGATGCTCGTCCCGAAGGAGACGGCGAGAACGGTGAGGACGAAATGGACCGCGAAGAGCATCGCCGTATAGCGGAACAGGTATTTCCTGAACGTGGGAGAGATGATTTCGTCCCCGTCCATGTACTTGGCGGCGACGTCCCGGGGCCGTCCGTAGCCGGCGATCGTTCTATCGAGCGACTCCGCCGTGACGCTTCCCGATTCGCGTTCCGCCTTTTCGAGAATGTGGCTCCTGATCTCCGCGATGATCTCGTTCGCCCCGTGTTTGACCGCCAGGTAGTGGCTGATCTCCTTGAGGTACTTCTCGAGGTTCTCATGCATGATGATCCGCCCCTTTCAATGCGTTGAGAATATCCGTCTGTTTCGCCCACATCGCGAGCGCCTGCGCGCGAACCGTCCTCCCCGCCTCCGTGACGCGATAGAACTTCTTCGGCCGGTCTTCGCTGACGTCCCATTCGCTCTCTATCCAGCCGTTTTTCTCGAGACGCCTGAGGAGCGGATAGAGCGTGCTTTCCTCCACCGCATACCCCATCTCTTCGAGGTGCTTGATCATCGCGTAACCGTACATCTTCCGTTCGAGCACGGCGAGAACAAGGACCTGGAGAAAGCCCCGGTTCATTTCCGTTTCAAAAGAGCTGAATTCCACATCCATTATCGCGATCCGCCTTCCAGGGAACCCGCCGGCCTTCCCGGCCGGATCGGATCACATTCCCCGCATACTGTACGGCTATATAGTACTGTATGTTACACAGTATTGCAAGAAATTCCTGTCGTTAGTCGCATATCGTTTAATATCAATTCGTTAGTTGACTATTTTCTCAGGCTTTGAATGACCGTCGCATCGATCCAGTAGATATCGGCGAGCCCGTTTTGCGGCCGGCTGTAGAAGTCCCTTATCCCGTGCGCGGTCAGGGCGCCCGGAGCTTTCGCGTCGATATCCTTGTCCTTCGTCGACGCGAAGAAGAAGTATTTTCCGTCGGAGCTGATCGAGGGGGAGAGCGCCTGCGCCCCGGGGAAATTTATCTTCTCCCCGAGGTTGATTCCCTCGCTCCAGGTATCGCCGGGATTGCGGAAGAAGACATAGTAATGCGGGAGCCCTTTGGTGATGCTGTCATCCCGCCCCGTGACGCACGCGACGAGAAAGCTCTCGTCGGGGGCGATGCAGGCGTTGTAGACGTTTCCCGCGCCGTTCACGGCCGCAGGGAGCATTTCCGCTTCCGCGTATGCGCCGCCGACGAGGCGCGCGCGATAGAGGTTGCTCTTCTCTTCCCCCTTCTTCTGCCGCGTGAAGTACATGGTCCCGCCGCGCGTCAGGGAGGGGAAATACTCCTCGTCATCCGTGCTGACGGGCGCGCCGATGATATATGGATCGCCCCACGAGCCGTCCTCCCGGCGATCGACCGCCCAGATGTTCTGATATGCCCATCCCGCTTTCGGCTCCTGCCCCGCCGGGGGACGCGTGCAAAGGAAGAAGAGCCTCTTCCCGTCGCCCGCCATCGCCGGCTCGAAATAGTAACAGGAGAGGTCGCGGGCGAACGGAGCGATCTCCGGCTCCGTCCATGCTCCGTTCACGAGGTGCGTATACATGATCGTGACGTGCTTGCCGAACACGAGGCCGTAGAAGATCTCCGTTCCGTCGGGCGAGACCGCGAGATCCCTCTCATAGAAGCCGGTCGATACGATGCCCGGCGCGAAGAGCGCGGGCTCCGCTCCCGGCGGAGACTGCCCGAGGTAGGGGCCGCGGAGCTTCGGAAATTCCGTCTTCTCGCCGCGGCCCAGGAGCCATTCGCAAGCAGCATCGAGCGCCGCGTCCTTCCCCGCGAGCAGCGATTCGCGCGTCGGGGGGGCCGCGACGTCCGGTTCGATCCCGTTCCCCTCGACGTCCGTCCCGTTCGCTCTCACGTGCTGCGCGACCATATGCATGAATATGTCGCCGTTCGGAAGCTTCAGGAGATCGCCGCGCCCCGAGAAGCCCGCCGTCCGCGCGCCGAAGAGGCGGGCGCGGCCGAGGTCCTGCAGGCCGCCGGAGAGGAACTCCGCGGCGGATGCCGTGAGGCCGTCGATCAGAACGGCGAGCGGCCCGTCATATCCCTTTGATCGGGGAGCTACGAGAATCCTGTCGACGCGGTCCCTGCTCACGATCGTTGCGAGACTGCGCCCCTTTTCCCCGACGAACCAGCCGGCCATCGACAGAGCGATGCCGCCGATGCCGCCCGAATTCCCCCGAAGATCGATGATGACTCCGTCGGCCGTACGCAACGAATCCATCGCGCCGTTGAACGAAGAGCTGAGATAGGCGACCCCGGCGAATGCGTTGAACCGGATGTACCCTATGTCCCCGGGGAGCTTCTTCGCTTCGAAATCGACGAACGCCGGCCCCAGGTTGCCGTATGCGGGGATGTAATGCCCCGGTCTTCTTGCGCTCGCGATCGTGAGCTTCCGCTCATGGTTCTTCCCGTCGCGGAATCGCACCGGCACGCCGTCACCGATTTCTCCGCCCAGCGAGGACTTGAGGGTGTGAATGAGCTCGAATTCGAACCGGCTGCTTCCTTTATAGAGAGCCGAGATCTCGTCCATCGTCGTCCGCACCGGAACGCCGTCGATACGGACGACTTCCCAACCCGGCCGCACGCCGGCCGCGAATGCGGGCGTGCTATCCCGAACCGACGTCACGAGGACCTTTCCGTCGACGAGCCGGATGTCGAAGCCGCAGACGCCGTAGCCGGACAGCACGCTGTCCGTCCGCTCCCCTTTGTAGTAATCCCTCGGTATGATCATGAAATGCGATTTGTTGAGCGGAGCGAGCATCTCTTCGATGACGGATCGAGCCTCTTCGCTCGTTGCGGCCGACTCCATGCGGGGCCGAAGCCTGTCGCGTATTCCCGGCCAATCGATCCCCCCGAGCGTCGAGTCGTAGTACGTTTCCTTGACCGTCTTCCATACGAGGTCGAACGACGCGAGGTCGAGCGCCCGTTCGTCCGAAGGATTCCCGGAAGCAGTCTCTTGGGCCGCGGAGGTCTCCGGAGAAATGAATGACACGAGAGACAACGCAAGGACGGCGACTGCTATTCTCTTCTTCATGATTCCCTCTGGCTCATGACGCTAACTACTCGAACCGCTTGGGGGACAACATACTATACACATCGTATCGGGTGAAGTGCCAAAAAAGTGGATTTTGCCGCCGGAACCTATTTAATTGAGGAACGTATACAGTCCGTACTCTCATCAATCGAGATGCGATATTCGTGACCGGAGGAATAATGACGCACAAGAACAGGTTCATTTCCGCGACGGCGCTCGTCGCCCTGGCCCTTCTCGTCCTCGAACCCGGCGCGGCCGCCGCCCGGCTCGCGCCCGAAACGAGACAGCTCAACATCGATTCGTTCGAGTACGTCTGGAAAACGATCCGCGACAAGCATTTCGATCCGACCCTC
>JAPLKY010000397.1 GCA_026387805.1 Candidatus Krumholzibacteriia bacterium | reverse complement strand
GTCCTGCGCGGTAATGAGATCGATTCCGCAAGCCGACTACAAGGAAGTGGATACGGCAAGGAACAAGACGTACCGGCTCACGAAAAAAGATAAGCGCGTCTACGAGTTCAAGGAATTCGCCGTGACGGACAGCACGCTCGTTATCCTCAAGGTGGTATCATACAGACATAAGCCTTTTGAAATGAGCGCAATCCCGGGGTCGGTCGTTACGCCGGTCGTCATTCCATGGGACGATGTCAAATCCCTCGAGAGGGCCGAGCGTTCGAATCTCCTGACTGCGCTCGCGATCACGGGCGGTGTGGCCGTGGTGGTGGGCATTGTCTGTATCTGGGTGGTAGGAGGTGCATTATCAGGATTGGGAGATCTCAACTAGGAGCTGAAGATCGCCTGATGTCGCGATCGGGCTCGAAGATTATAAATACTCAAACGGCAAGGAGGCTGTGATGCGCAGATGCATCGGGCTATCAATGGTCGTCGCGTTCGTCGCCATGGCCGGTATCGTCATGGCGGCGGGCGGGGATACGCTCCAGATCAAGACGGAGAATATCGCCGGCGCCGCGAAGATTATCGGGCTCGAGTTCACGCAAGCCGAGCGCGACTCGATGCTGCAGGATCTGATCGACAACCTAAAGAGCTATCTCGCGCTCAGAGCGGTCGAGATTCCGAATTCGATACCGCCCGCGATGGAGTTCAACCCGATTCCGGTCGGCTTCAAGATCGACAAGGAAGCGAGGCGCTTTGTCGCGAGCAAGGCGCGGAAGCTCGAGCGGCCGGCGAATCTCGAGGATCTCGCGTTCTGGCCGGTTCGCGATCTCGCCGAGCTCATACGCACGAAGAAGGTGAGTTCGACGGAGCTCACGAGAATGTACCTCGAGCGCCTCAAGAAATACGGTCCCAGGCTCGAGTGCGTGATCACTCTCACGGAGGAGCGGGCGCTGGCGCGAGCGAAGCAGGCCGATGATGAAATCTCGAAGGGCAAATACCGCGGCCTCCTGCACGGGATTCCGTACGGCGCGAAGGATCTCCTCGCGGTCAAGGGCTATAGGACGACGTGGGGCGCGATGCCGTACAAGGATCAAGCGATCGACGAGGACGCGACGGTGATCAGGAAGCTCGACGCCGCGGGCGCCGTGCTCGTCGCGAAGCTCACGATGGGCGCGCTCGCGTGGGGGGACGTCTGGTACGGCGGCACGACGCGCAATCCGTGGAATCTCGAGCAGGGATCGAGCGGCTCGTCGGCAGGCTCGGCCTCCGCGACCGCGGCTGGCCTCGTCGCCTTCGCGATCGGGACGGAAACGTGGGGCTCGATCGTCTCTCCGTCGACGCGGTGCGGCGACACGGGGCTCAGGCCCACGTACGGACGGGTGAGCCGTACGGGCGCGATGGCGCTCAGCTGGTCGATGGACAAGATCGGGCCGATCTGCCGGACGGTCGAGGACTGCGCGATCGTATTCGACGCGATACGCGGTGCCGACGGGATCGACCAGACCCTGATCGACGCGTCGTTCAACTATAATCCGAAGGTCGATCTCAAGAAACTGCGGATCGGCTATCTGAAGAAGCTCTTCGACGAAGATTACGACAACAAGGTCAACGACGCCGCTACGCTCGCGAAGCTCCGCGAGCTCGACTGCGAGCTCGTGCCCGTTGATCTCCCCGATTACCCGGTCGATGCGATCGCATTCATCCTGAGCGCCGAGGCCGCGGCAGCGTTCGACGAGCTCACGCGCTCGGGGCGGGACGATCTGATGGTGCGGCAGACGAGGGACGCCTGGCCGAACGTCTTTCGCGCCTCGCGATTCATCCCGGCGGTCGAATACATCCAGGCGAACCGTCTGCGTTATCTCATTATCCAGGATATGCGGAAGCTCGACGTGGACGTGTGGCTGTCTCCGTCATTCGGCGGAAGCAACCTGCTCCTCACGAATCTCACGGGGCACCCCTGCGTTGTGCTGCCGAACGGGTTCGACGAGAAGGGATCTCCGACGAGCGTCACCTTCATGGGGAGGCTGTTCGGCGAGGCCGAGCTCCTCGCCGTCGCGAAGGCGTACCAGGATGCGACCGATTTTCACCTGAAGCATCCGCCGCTGTTCCGATGAACGGGCCGGAGCGTGGAGAATAGATGAAGAATCGAAGAGATACGGTGAATCCCTGGCTCTCGATCTCCGCGGCCGATTACGAGGGGCATATGGGGAGCCCCGGCGTGCGGCAGCTGGAGTTCCTGAGCCGGGTCTTCGGCGGGCTCATGCGTGAATTCGAACCCGAGTCGGTCGTCGTTCTCGGATGCGCGACGGGAAACGGGTTCGAGCATATCGAGGGCGGGCGCGTCCGCAGGCTCGTCGGTCTCGATATCAATCCGGAGTATCTGGACGTTTGCCGGACGCGGTACGGGGAGAATATTCCCGGACTGGAGCTCGTCCGCGCAAACTTCGTTTCGTTCGATCTCGAGGCTGCTTCGATCGACTTCGTCCATGCGGCGCTCTTCTTCGAATACGTCGATCCGGCCGCCGCCGTGGAAAAGATCTCGCGTTGGCTGAAACCGCTCGGGATACTCGCCGTTGTGCTGCAGCTGCCGAACGATTCGTGCGGCACGGTGTCGGAGACGGTCTTCACGAGCCTGAAGGCGCTCGAACCGACGATACGTCTCGTCGATCCGGCGCTCTTCGCTCGCCTTGTTCGAGAGCATGGATTTTCCGAGTTGAGGTCCGCGCGGGAAACGCTCGCGAGCGGCAAAGAGTTCTTCCTGGGAGTGTACCGATTTGAAAGCGCACAAGGATAGACTGATACTGTTCAACAAGCCGTTCCAGGTGCTCTGCCAGTTCAGCGGGGGGCATCCGGGGCGGAGCACGCTCGCCGAGTATATCAAGATCCCGGATGTGTATCCGGCGGGGAGGCTCGATTACGACAGCGAAGGACTGCTGCTCCTGACCGACTCGGGCGCCCTGCATCACCTCATAACGAATCCCCGCCGCAAGACGGAGAAAACGTATCTCGCGCAGGTGGAGGGCTCGCCCGGAGCGGACGCGCTCGATCGCCTGCGGCGCGGCGTTCGGCTTCAGGACGGGATGACGCTCCCCGCGAAAGCGAGGCTCGTCGAGACTCCGGATGTCTGGCCGCGCGTGCCGGCGATACGATATCGAAAGAGCATTCCCACGGCGTGGCTGGAGCTCAAAATCGTGGAAGGACGGAACCGGCAAGTGCGGAGGATGACGGCCGCGGTCGGCCATCCGACGCTCCGTCTGATCCGCGTTCGCGTCGGCCGATGGGAGCTTGGCGATCTCGAGCCCGGCACATGGAAAGAGATCGAAGTTCCCGGCCCGGAGAAATCGAAATGAAAGCGTTTGTTTTGCGCAGAATCTCCAACCTCGAGGATGCGGCGGCGCCTCTCGAGCTCGCGGAGCTGCCCGATCCCGCCCCACGGGATAACGAGATTCTCATCAGGATCTCAGCGTGCGGCGTCTGTCATACGGAGCTGGACGAGATCGAGGGGAGAACGCCGCCGCCGCGCCTGCCGGTCGTGCCCGGGCACCAGGTCGTCGGGCGCGTGGCGCAAGCGGGACGCGCGGCGAAGAGCTTCCGCGTGGGAGAGCGCGTCGGCGTCGCATGGATCTACTCGGCGTGCGGGAAGTGCGAGCTCTGCCTTTCCGGCAGAGAGAATCTGTGCGCCGCCTTCAAGGCGACGGGCCGCGACGCGAACGGCGGCTACGCGGAGTACATGACGGTGAGCGAGGATTTCGCCTACCGCATTCCCGCGGTCTTCACGG
>JAPLKY010000214.1 GCA_026387805.1 Candidatus Krumholzibacteriia bacterium | reverse complement strand
ACCTCGACGCATTCGTCACGCAGTACGAGAGGACGAGCAGGCTTTGGCTCAATAACGGCAGCGGCCTCTACACGCGATCGAGCCAGACGTTCGGCACGACGTCCGCGCACGGAGCGGCGTTCGGCGACCTCGATGGAGACGGGGATCTCGATCTCTTCCTCGTCTTCAACGAGGCACAGCATCGGGTCTACATGAATAACGGAAGCGGCGTCTTCACCGACAGCGCCCAGCGGCTCGGGCTCGCGGCCGACCTCGGAATAAGCGTCCGGCTCGGAGACGTCGACGGCGACCACGACCTCGACGCCCTCGTGCAGAACGGAAATGCATGGAGCGTGATCTGGCGGAACGACGGGACGGGGCATTTCGGCTCATCCACCCCCATCGAGGACAGCGGAAGCAAATCGATAGCCCTCGGCGATCTCGACGGAGACGGCGATCTCGATATCTTCATGGCGGGGCCGAACGCGCTCGACGATATGGTCTTGCTCAACGACGGAACGGGCGATTTCGTCGACAGCGGGCAGCGGCTCGGCGCGAGCGCGGGATGGGGCGGGGCGGAGTTGGCTGATCTCGACGGAGACGGCGATCTCGACGCGTTCGTAACGAACAACTCAATCGGGAATATCGTCTACCTGAACGATGGAACCGGCCGGTTCGCCGCCGCGGGACCGGCTTTCGGCGGATCGAGCCAATCGATCGCGCTCGGCGACCTCGATCGCGACGGGGACATCGACGCGGTGACGACCCACCTCGACAACGGCAATACCGTATGGATGAATGACGGCTTGGGCGGATTCGGCCTCGTCGGGCCGCTGGGTGCGCAGTACGGCATATCGGCGAGTCTCGGCGACGCCGACAAGGACGGAGACCTCGACGCATTCGTCGGATTCGGTTACCAGATTGCCGGGGCGCCCGTGAGGCTCTACCGGAATCTCGCCCCGGTGGCCACCCGGTCGACGAGCTGGGGCGAAATCAAGGGCCGCTTCGGCGATCGGGACGGCGCGCGTCAGAGCGCCTTGCCAAGGAAGAAATAGAAGTTCCCGCGATCGCGCTCGGCGAGCCCGTAGGCGAGATAGGCGGGGCCGATGAACGTGTCGAGCCCGAGGAATACGCTGCCCGCGGCGATTCCGCCGTCGATTTCGACGTCGCCTCTCCGCTGAAATACATTTCCGTATTCGAGGGACAGCCCCCCGTATAATGAAAGCAGCCTGGAACCCCGGATACGACGGTAGAACACTCCGGACACGAGCGCCGCATGCTGGCCCCTGAGCTCGTTCAGCTCGAGGCCGGATAGCCGCCTGAAGCCGCCGAGATGGAACAAGCTCTGAAACGGCGCATCGCTGTTCCGGGTCATCGCGAGATACCCGCTCACGAGCCCCGTATTGCGCCCGATCGTGCCGGCGCACGACCACTCGACGATCCCCTGCTCCCAGTCTGCGTCGGAACCCAGCTCCTCGAGGCTCGCTATCGCTCGCGTCCGAAAGGTGCCTCCGGAGCGCGGGAAATGAGCGTCGTCGCGCGTGTCCACGAAGAGCTGCGCGTATAATTCACCCGTATTGAAATCGACTTCAGGCGTGCGGGGATCGCCGACCTGGGTCCTGATATCGCCGGCATCGCGGATGATGCCCGCCCGAAGCTCGCCCCACGTTCCGAGCTCGCGTCCGGCTGCAAAGCCGATGCCGATGCGTCTCAGCCCCAGCTCCTCGAGCTTGTTCCCGTCGTCGTCGAATATGTTCTCGGCCCACTCGTCGTACGATGCCCCTGCGTCCAGAAAATAGCGCAGCGAATGTTCGAGCGGCTGGTACAGGCCGGTGCTCACCTCGGGCTCCTGTCCGATCTGCAGGGCGGCGCGCCACTCGCCGTTCAGGCGATTGATCGCCGTGCGCGTGTACGCAACCGCGAGATTGAAATTCGGGCCCTCGAAATCCTCCCTGATCTCCGCGCCGAATTGAAGATAGTTCGGGCCCCATAACCGCTCCCGCACGGTGACCGTGAGCACGGTGCGATCCGATTCGTCGGTGACATCGTAGTAGACCGATTCGAAAAGCTCGAGTCCGTATATCTGTTTCAGATCGCTCTCGAGCCGATCGACGTCGAGAGGCTTCCGGGTTTCGACGTGGAGAAGCTCCGCGATCACCCCGTCCGCCAACCGCGACCGATTGACGATTCGCACCTCGTCGATGACGCATCGGGGCTCGCGTTTCGCGCGCCCCCGGAGGTACGCCTCGTATTCATCCGGGGACACTGAGAAACGGGC
>JAPLKY010000156.1 GCA_026387805.1 Candidatus Krumholzibacteriia bacterium | reverse complement strand
AGAAGCTGGACGGGATGGTCGTCGCTTCGTGCTCCCCGAAGCTCCATCTCATGACCTTCCGCAGCGTCGCGAAGCGCTCCGGCATGAACCCCTTCCAGTACGTTCAGGTCAATATCAGGGAGCAATGCTCGTGGGCGCACTCGGACGACAGGGAAGGGGCCACGTGCAAGGCGATCAGCCTCGTGCGCGGCGGGATCGAGAAGGCGCTCCGCGCGGAGCCGCTCGAGCCTATCCGTGTGACGTCGGTCAAGAAGGTGCTCGTCGTCGGCGCGGGAATAGCCGGCATGCGAGCCGCAATCGAAAGCGCCGATCTCGGCGTCGAGGTATTCCTGATCGAGAAGGCGGCGCAGGTCGGCGGTCACGTCGGCGATCTCGGCGAGATGTACCCGGCGGGGAAGAAGGGTGCCGAGATCGTCGCGGGCCTCCTCGACGAAATCAGGAAGCGGAGCGCCATCGCGCTCTTCACGAACGCCGAGCTCGTCGAGAAGCAGGGGCACATCGGCGATTTCGACGTGAAGATTCGAATCGCGCCGGGCGCAGCGGAAGTCGCACCGGCCGCGACCGCCGCGGACGCCGGCGCGCTCGCCGCCGCAGCTGATACGGCTCCCACCTCGTGCCGGGAAGAGACAATAAGCCTCAACGTCGGCGCCATCATCGTCGCCACGGGATTCGATGCCTATCGGCCAAAACAGGATGAATACGGCTTCGGCCTCGACGGCGTCGTCGCCCTCGACGAGTTCGAGAAGATGATCGACGGCACGGGCGGGAAGCTCGAACGCGGCGGCAAGGAAGTGAAGACGATCGTCTTCATCTACTGCGTGGGGAGCAGGCAAGGGGCCGACGCGGAGAACGCGAACCGGTATTGCTCGCGCTACTGCTGCAACGCCGCCGTGCACGCGTCCATCGTCGCGCAGAAGAAGTTTCCCGGGCTACGGGCGGCACACCTCTACCGTGACATTCGAACCTACGGAAAATTCGAGCTCCTCTACGAAGAAGCGGCGAAGGGGGGCGCGATCTTCGCCCGGTTCAACGAGACCGATCCGCCGAAGGTGCGCTCGGAGGGAGGGACGCTCGTCGTCACCGTCAAGGATCTCCTCACCGGGAGGGAGGAGATCGAGATCGCGGCCGATCTCGTCGTGCTCGCGACCGGGATGGTGCCGCGAACAAACGACGGTCTCACGACGGCGCTCAAGCTCCCCATCGGCTCCGACCGGTTCTACAACGAGATTCACGCGAAGCTTCGACCCGTCGAGACGGTCATCGACGGCGTCTACATAGCCGGGACGTGCCAGGGGCCCAAGAACTCGACCGAGAGCATCGTCGCCTCGCTCTCGGCCGTTTCGAAAGCGGCGGCTCTTCTCGTCAAGGGCTACGTCGATCTGCAGCCGTTCGTCGCGTACGCAATGAACGACCGGTGCGTCTGGTGCGGCGAGTGCGAAAAGGCGTGCCCCTATTCGGCCATCGAGAAGATAGCGTATGGAGACAAGGAGGTCGCGCGCGTCGTCGACGTCCTCTGCAAGGGCTGCGGCGCCTGCGTGCCGGTGTGTCCGAAAGACGCCACGCAGCTCAAGGGCTCCACGGACGACCAGATCGCGGCGATGATCGACGCGTTTGCGCGGGAGGCGGCCGGTGTCTGATAACGCTGAAAACAGATTTCCGGAAAGCGTCGCGATCAAGGGGGAGCTGCGCCAGATCGCCCGGCAGGAATATACGATGAGGAAGAGGGTTCTCGATCTTTTCCGCGCCGGCGGACCGATGACGATCCCCGAGGCGGCCTCAGCGCTCGGTATCTCGCCGAACGAGGCGACGTGGTGGATGATGGGGTACATGCGCTACGGATATCTCCGCGCCACCGAAGAAGTGACCGACGAGGGCTATTACAGATACGCGATTGTGGAAGGGAAATAGCGATGGAGCGGGCGAATCTCGATTTCGTCGACGAGGTGAAGAGGCTGGGGGCTCCCGATCTCTCCGCGTGCTACAGCTGCGGCAACTGCAGCGCCGTGTGCCCGCTCTCCAAGGACGAGCTCTCCTTCCCGCGGAAGATGATCCGCTACTCGCTCCTCGGTCTCGAGGGCAGGATCCTCTCGTCCCCCGAGCCATGGCTCTGCTACTTCTGCGGCGAATGCAGCAAGACCTGCCCCCGCGAGGCGGACCCGGGCGGGCTCATGATGGCGCTCCGCCGCTTCACGATCCGGAAATATTCGATCGGGCGCGTCGCGGACGCGTTTTACTCGGCGTTCGCCGCCGGTGTAGCCTGGATCCTGCTCACGGCGATCGCGATCGCCGCGATATTTCTCTTCTACAATCCCGCGATGGACCGCACGAAGGTCGATTTCCTCTCGTTCATCAGTCTCGAGAACATCCACGTCGCCGGCGTCGCGATCGTCGTGTTCATCATGGCGGCGTTTCTTGGGAACATCTGGATCATGTACCACTCGATGCGGCGTGGACCGCACGGCGCGGCATTCTCCGTGAGCAACGTCAAAGGCTCCTCTATGAAGGCGCTTCGCGAGGTTGCCCTCCAGGAGCGTTTCGGCGAATGCGAGGACTTGAGGTTCCGCCGCCGGGCCCACCTCGCCGTTTCGTGGGGATTTGTGGGTATGTTCGTCGCGACCTGCATCATTCTCGCGGTCGATTACAAATGGATTCCGCTCCCGAGATGGGTGTCGCTCGCGATCGGATCGGTCTCGGGCGCGGCGACTCTTCTCGGGCTCGGGTATTACGTGTACCTGAGGCTCGCCCGCCGCTCCGAATATTCGAAATACTCCCACCAGACCGACTGGGTGTTCCTGATTCTCCTCGTGCTTTCCGTCGTGAGCGGCTACGTCATGGTCGCGTTCCGTTTCATGCACATGCCGATGGCGGCCTACGGATCGTTCGCGTTCCACCTTGTCTTCGTGTTCAATCTACTCGTATCATTGCCCTTCACGAAGTTCGCGCACATCGTGTACCGGCCGATCGCCCTGTGGCTCGCCGGCGTGAAATAGATCTCGAACAGGAGGAATAGAAATGGGCAACGGAACTGCTCCCGAAAAGGCGAGCCTCATCGTCATGAGCGGCGACATGGACAAGGTCATGGGCGCCTTCATCATCGCGAACGGCGCGGCCGCGTTTGATATGAAGGTCACGATGTTCTTCACCTTCTGGGAAGAGCCTCATGGGGAAAATTCTCGGAGTCATGAACCTCGGCGGCCTCGAAGCGATCGGCCCCACGCGGCTCAACATGGGGGGCATGCGACGCTGGATGTTCAACAAGATGATGAATAAGAACAACGTCACCCCGCTTGCGACGCTCGTGAAGCAGGCCCAGGAGCAGGGCGTGCGTCTCGTCGCCTGCGAGATGAGCTGCAACGTGATGGAGATCGGGAAATCGGACTTCATCGACGGCGTCGAGATGGGCGGTGTCGCGACCTTCATCGCCGAGGCGATGGAATCGAAATTCTCGCTCTTTATCTGACGAGCACCATCTTCCGGGACAGCGTCTCGCGTCCCGCCATGAGGCGGCAGATGTAGATCCCCGCCGCCGCCGGTCTGCCCGATTCTCCCGCGCCGTTCCACATGGCGCTGTGGTTTCCCCGCTCCTCGTCTCCGTTCACGAGACAGGCGATCAGGTGCCCGGCGACGTCGAAGATCTCGAGCCGCACGCGGACGGCATCCGGGAGATAGTACGAGATCGACGTCGAGGGGTTGAAGGGGTTGGGCCAGTTCTGGCTGAGGGCGAGCGGGAGCGCCGGCACGGCGACGGGATCGGTCTCGAACAGGATATGAATCCCCGAGCCGTTCACGTACTCGACGCGGTAGCAATAGGTGGCGCCCGGCTCGGCGCTCTCGTCGCGGTAGGTGAACGAGAGTCCGTTCGTTTCCACGTCCTCCGACGGGGCGCCGTACGCGGCGGTCCCCCCTTCCTTGCGCAGGACCATGAAGCGATCTCCCTCGTCAATTTGGCTCAAGCGCCACGTGACCTCGACCGCGCCTCCGCGGTACGAGGCGGCGGACTCCTGGAGGAGCGTCGCGACGCCGCCGCCGCCGTTGCAGTAGATCCTGCTCAGAACGTTCGCCGACTCGATCGGGTATCCCTCGCTGCAGTTGGCGAAGATTGGAGCGGGCCCGAAGCTGATCACCGACTCATCGTAATTCATAAGGTAGCAATCCGACTTCAGAATCCAGGTCCACTCGCCCTGACACTGAGAGAAGGCGACACTCAGGTCTTGCATGATGTCCCCCAGGGATACGGCGACAAGGGGGTTCATCGTGAAGCCGGCGAAGAGAACGTTGCCCGGGAAGGCGACGCTGAATTCGGCGGCAATCATGCCGGCGTTTCCCGGATGACTCCACACGTACGCGTTGAATGGCATGAATGCACCCGCGTAATCGATGGCGATACCGGAGTGCTCGGCATCGATGAAAAGCCCAATGTATCCCGAGCCGGACGGGATCGACGGGCAGACGAAGGTCTCTTCGCTTCCCGGAGCTATCACGTTCCCCGCGGGATCCGCCACATTCGAGACGCGCACCCTATAGGCGGCTCCGGAGACGAGATCCGAGCTGAACCGGAGCCCCGCCGTTCTGCTGTCGGGCAGGTCGACGGACGAGGGGGAGAACGTGGAACCGGGATCGGCGACCGGGAAAAGAACATAGTTCGCCGCCGATCCGGCAGTCGCGGCGGTGACCGGTTCGTCGAAGGTGATCCTCACGTAGGCCAGGGTCACCGCTTCCGCAACGCTCAGATGCGGCGGAGTCGTGTCGGGTCTCGTGATGGGGACGATGCCTCCCCCGGGCGACGCGTTTCCGGCGCGGTCGGCGACACCGGTGGCCTGGAGGGAGTATGCGACGTTCCCCGTGAGAGCGGCTCCGAGAGAGAGAAGGACCTTCGATGAATCCCCCGAGAGAGCCGCGCCGGCGACCGGGATCGCGGCTGCCGGGTTGGCGGTCTCGAAGACGAGGTAATTGCCCGTGTTCTCCGCGGTGACGTTATCGAGCTTCTCGCTGAAGCTTGCGAGCACGGCCGTATTCACGGCCGCGTACGCCGAGAGCAGCTCCGGGGGAACGGAATCCATGTATATAAAGACGAGCGATGTGCCGGGGGCGATGATGTTTCCCTTGAGGTCGGTGAGGTTGCTCACGGAGATCGTGTAGCTGCTTCCGACGACGAGATACGCCCCGAGACCGAGCTGCACCCGCGAGCCGTCTCCCGTGAGGGTCGCCGAGGAAACGGCAACGACGTTCGACGGATTGCCGGTTTCGAAGAGGACGTAGTTGGACGGGGTCACGGCGGGAGCCGCGCTGAGCTTCTCGTCGAAGAAGAGCGCGATCGAGCTCGCGGATGTCGTTGTGACGCCCGTGAGCATGGGCGGAAACGTGTCCGGGTACGTGGTCGTGAGACTCACGCTGGCGATGGCGTTCCCCTTGAGGTCCTTGACGCTCGATATGCGGACTATGTAACCCGTGTCGTACTTGAGGAGGCCCCCAAGGGTGAGCCGCACCGCATCGGCGCTCGCCTCGAGCTCCGCGCTCGAGACCGCGATGCTCCCCCCGCCGAGAGTCTCATAGACGAGATAATTGCCGCGTCTCTCGGCCGTGGTTTCATCGAGCCTCTCGTTGAACGTGATTCTGATGAGGCTTCGCGTGAGGGCCGCAGCCGTGAGAGGAACCGGCGGATAGGTATCGGGCCAGATGAATGGTTTGACGTCCGGGAAGACCATACGGTTTCCATGAAGGTCCTCGATGTCGTGCACGCGAAGCATGTAGAGAGTCTCCATCACGAGGTCGGTCCCGAGCGTCAGCTGCACGTACCTCTTGTCGGACTGGAGCACGGCGGCGTTCAACGGGAGGGGATTGGCCAAAAGCGTATCGCTCGCCAGGTAGATCTCGTAGTTGCCGACCGTCTCCGCCGTTGATTGGAGCACCGGCTCGTTGAACATAACGCTGAAGAGCCTATTCCCGAGCACCTGAGTACCCGCGACATACGGCGGGGACGTGTCGGGGACCGTGAATGAAGCGGTATTGTAGCTCGACGATATCATGTTCCCCGCGAGATCTCTCACGTTCGTCGCCTTGACCGTGAGGGCGACGAGAGTCGGAAGCAGGTTCGTGCTGTTGAAGGCGAGAACGACCTGGTTCTCCGCGACGAGGGTCGCCCGGTACGGGTAGGAGGGGACGAGCGTGCCGTAACGATAGATGCGATAGTTGTTCGGGCTCGTGGCGGTCGCCGGCGAAACCGCCTCGTTGAACACGACCGTGAGCAGGCTGTCGGACGTCGCCGATGCGCTCGCGAGCCGCGGGGGATCATGGTCTTCCGTGACGAACTCGCACGTGCTCGAGGATGGAACGGGATTTCCCCAAGCATCGTAGACGCCAGCCGCGTGGATGACGTACTTCCGGCCGCCCGTCACGAACGGCTGCGATGTATGCAGCATCACCGAGGCCCCATCGGAGAGCAGAAGCGCCTCGCCCAAAGGAACGGTGACGGACGGATCGTTGAACTCGGCTATTTCATAGCTCGCGGGATCCTGGGCCGACCGTTTCAGCACCGGCTCGCTGAACGAGACCACGACCGTGGAGCCGGTAATGTTGCTTGCCCCCTGGAGGAGCGGCGGCACGATATCGGGCGGACAGACGGCATTGAGGCACAGGAGCGAGGAGAAGAAGACCGGTTCGAGCGGATAGCCGAGCTCGCACGTCGCGATCTGATATTCGCCCGCGATCGCGTTCTTCTCGATCTCGATGCGCGTCGCGTCGGCGCTGGTCAGGAACAAACGTTGGTGATGCGTCCAGACCCAGTCGTTCTGGCAATCGAGGAACGCAATGCTGACGCCGGAGTCGATGTCGCCGAGGGATACCGAGATAAGAGGATTGGTCGTCACGTCCGCGGGGAGCACGTTAGCGGGATACGCGACGGAGAACTCCGCCGCGGAAATCCCACGGCCGGTCGGGGCGCAGAAGATGTACATCGTACATTCCGTATAGGCCCCGGCGTAGGAAACCGTGTTCGAAGAGCGGGCCTCGTCGGCGTAGAGTCCGATGTAACCGTAGGGAGGAGTCTGCGCGAGCCCGGGCCCTTCCGTAACGGCGGCCATAATGACGGCGAGCGCGGCAATCGCCGCGATTCGAGAGATCGACGAGCGTATCATGATATTCGGTGCCCCCTTATGCGCGTGGAGAGGTCATAGCCTATCGCCGGATTCCCCGCAGATATCGAGAATTAACCGCGTGCTCATATTGTAGCAGAAAAATGGCGTCCCTTCAATCCGAACCGCATCTCCTGCTACAGTATTATAAGACGGTCGGAATCTCCGCTTTCCTGTGCCGCTGGAAGAATGTTTTACCCGGGCCGCGACATATCGTGTCAGAATCGTCCCGTCCTCTTCGTCTCTTGATAGCAGCACGAAGAAGGGAGCAGACCTTGGATGATGAACGACAGCTCGTCGACGCCTGTCGAGGCGGAGACGCAAGTGCCTACGCGGGGCTCGTGAAGCGCTACTCGAGGAGCGTCTTCGCGGTCTGCCTCGGCACCCTGGGGAACGTTCAGGACGCCGAGGATATCTCGCAGGAGGCCTTCATCAAGGGTCTCGCCGGTATCGGCCGGCTTCGGGACGGCGGACAATTCGGGCCATGGATCATGAAGATCGCGCGCAATCTGTGCCTCGACCATGCGCGAAGGAGAAAGCGCGGCGCGGAGATCGTTGCTCTGCAGGGCGGCGATCGAAGAGGCCCGGACGGCGAGCACGCCGATCTTCGCGAGGCGATCGCCCGACTGCCCGAGAAATACCGGCTCCCCCTCATGCTGTATTACTTCGACGGCCGGAGCTCGGAGAATGTCGCCAGCGCCCTCGGGATCTCGACGGACGGCGCCCTCACGAGACTGAGCCGGGCCCGGAAGGAGCTCAGGAGATTGATCGATTCGGAAGAGGTGTCTCATGAATAGAGAATGCAGAAAGTTGCGGGCCGATATGGAGCGATCGGCCTTCGAACCCCTCCCGCGCAAGCGGCAGGACGAGATCGACGGGCACGTCGGTCGCTGCGCCGCCTGCCGCGAGTATCTCGAGGCGATGCGCGGGGACGAACGGGCGCTGATGGATTTCACTCGCTCTGTCGAGCCTGCCATCGAGAGGATTGAGAGAGAGTCTATTCGCGCCGCGGCATGTGGCGCGGCGCCCGAACCGGATGAGAACACGCGAGCCTGGAGGGGAATCATGAAATCGAAAATCGCTGTCTATGCGGCCGCGGCGGTCGCTCTTGTTGCCGTACTTTGGGGGCTCAACCACTTCACCGGCCTCTTCGGCGGCGAGCCCGCCTTCGCCGACGTCATGGCGAAGATCAACGCGGCCGAGAACGTGACATTCCGCCAGCTGTTGAAGTATGAAGGATCCGACCCGTCGGCCGCGGAGAATATGGCGACGGCTACCGGGCTCCTGCGCACGACGTTCGAGGAAATCGTCATCGTCAGAGACTTCAACAAAGGAATCATGCTGAATGTGAGCCCGTCCACGAAGCGGGCATTCCTTGAGCACCAGGTTGGTCTCAAGCGCGGCAAGGGGCTTTTCAATTACGTGGATTGGATCGCGACGCTCCAGGACGGCCCATCGGGAAAATTCGTGGGCCGCGAGAAGATGGACGGTGTCGACGCAAACGTCTTCGTCGTCGCGAACGGCGAGTTCCAGACGACACGGATATGGACGGATCCGGGTACGAATCTTCCGCTCCGGATTGTCTGGTCGAACAGGCACAATCCGAAGCTGGATGTCGTCGAGCCGATGATCATGTTGTACGAGAGCGATTTCGGCGGTGAGAAGGGCAGATCACGTACGGTAATTCATATGAACTCCTCGAACGGCCTCCAGAGGAATTCGGAATGGGTGTATGACGATTTCAAATGGAACGAGAAGCTCGATCCGGCGCTCTTCAGCATCGTGCCGCCGAAGGACTACACCTTGAGCGAATCTCGGTTCGATGTGTCGTTCAAGGGAGAGAAGGACCTTGTCGACGCGCTATCGGCATGGGCGAGCATGTCGGAGAACGCTTTTCCGTCGGCGATTTCGGACCTGAACACCCAGGAAAAGGTTCGTCCGATGCTGATCAAGAAATACGACAGGAATGGCGATCCGGATAAAGAGCTCGAGGAAGCAATGGGGGCAGCCCAGCTGCTGTTGAAGGGCCTCAGCTTTTCCCAGAGCATGAAAGCGGACGGTAACTGGTATTACGTCGGCGCCGGCGTGAAGCTCGGCGACAAGAAGGCGCCCGTGTGCTGGTGGAAGCCGGAGGGCTCGCAGAAGTACCGGATACTCTACGGCGATCTGCGCGTGGCCGATATCGACTCGGTGGATCTGCCGAAGACGCCTCGGTGAAGCGGCGGAAGCAGATTCCCGAGGCGACGCCGAGTGACTATTTTGCGGGGGGCGCTGACGGTTCCAGTCCGGAGTGCGCCGGTTCCCTTCCCGTGGATGATCCGCACCCTGAGGATCCCCTTTTCGCGACAGAGGTCGAGATAGTCGGGGACGAGATCCCCGACATCCCCCGGCTGGAACTGGTGTAGGTCGAGGATGCCGTCGACCGGAATCTCCACGGGTTCCCGTTCTTCGTCGTCCATCCCGGCAATTATTCATCTGGACTTCGCGGACTTCCAGTGCTAATTTCCATTGAAATAGAGGGGGGAAGACTCCCCCGAAACGGGACAACCGGCGGGACGCCTGTCATTGCGGCCAGTGTCTCGTTTTCTTTAAACCTTATATGGAGGGATCGGTGCCATGAGGTCATTAGCATTCACGATATTCCTCGCGATCGCGCTCGTCTTCTCGGTGACCGCATGCTCCAAGAAGTCGAAGGACGGTTCGAAGGGGGACAGCGCGAGCGTCGCGGAGGCAGCCTTATCCGGTAAGGTGGTCGCGAAGATCGGCGGGAAGTCCATAACGATGCAGGACATTCAGCGCCAGGAAGCCATGCTCACGCAGCAGCTCCAGGGATACGCCGACTCCGCGCAGATCGCCGGGATGAAGGCAACCATCCAGAAACAGGCGGTCGATAACGCGATAAACCGGATTCTTCTCGAGGGCGCACTCGCCAAGATGGGCGCCAAGGCGGAAAAGAAGACG
>JAPLKY010000041.1 GCA_026387805.1 Candidatus Krumholzibacteriia bacterium | reverse complement strand
GAAGACTTCTACGTGAAACTCGACGACGGCATCGACCGGACGCCCGACCTCGCGATCGGAAGAATGAGCGTGCTCACGAGCCGCGAAGCCGACGCATGGGCGCAGCGCATCGTTGATTACGAAGCGCGGCCGGAGCGCGGCGTCTGGCGGGACAGGATCGTTCTCGTCGCCGACGACGAGTTTTCCACTCTCACGACGTACGATTTCAAATTCCTCATCGCGACCGAGGAGCTCGCGGCGCGGAGCGGGCCGTTTCCGACCCCGCTGGATATCGAGAAGATCTATCTTCACCTCTATCCCTTCGACGGGGACGTGAAGCCGGCGGCGCGCAAGGCATGGTCAACTCGGACATCTATTCCCTCGCGAACGGGATGCGGCGCCCGCTCTTTCTGTCCTTCTCCTGCTCGGTCGGCGATCTCGAATCTCCATACCATCGGAGCATGGCGCAGAACATGACGACGTACGACGCGGGCGGCGCGATCGGGACGATAGCGGCGGCGGCGCCGACGTACCTTCCCGATAACATAGAGCTCAGCGACGCGATCTTTGAGAGCATATTCACCTCGAAGGACAGCACGGGGACGAGGCCCGTGGGCTACGCGCTCCAGCTCGCGAAATACGCCGTGGTCTCCGAACACGGATACGAGATCAATAACACGAAATACGTGCTCCTCGGCGATCCTGCGTTGCGTCTCGCCGCGCCGTCGTATCGGGTAGAGCATGAAACCGCCGGAATCGATACGATGCGGACGGGGGAAAAGTACCGGGTCGCGGGATCCGTCACGGCGGACGGCGGGGTTCTCTCTACCTTCAATGGGACCGCCGACGTGATCGTTCAGGATGCGGACTACAAGATGCACGGTCCGGATACCGTCGATCTCCCGTACGTTCTCCCCGGAAAGGAGCTCTTTCGGGGGACGGTGGACGTCGTCGCGGGGAGATTCTCAGTCGAATTCGTCGTGCCGAGGAGATGCCATTCGGGCCCCGACGCGCGGATACGGAGCTACGTGGCGTCTTTGGGCGTCGACGGGGTCGGTGCCTGCGATACGCTGCGGATCGTTCAGGCGGAGGCGCCGCGGCCCGATCTCGAGCCTCCGTCGGTGCGCGTCTATTTTTCCGGACAGGCGACGAAGGTAAAGGCGGGTGCGCGGCTCATCGCCGACATCTCCGACCCGGACGGGATCGCGATTCTCGGCACGGAGCCCCAAAGCTCGATCTTCCTCGAGTTCGACGGGAGCGGATTCCCGGTCTATGTAACCGATTTCTTCGCCTACGATCACGGCTCCTTTACGTCGGGAAGGGTCGAGTATCCGCTCTCCGCGGGTTTCGCGCCGGGACCTCACACGGTCATGATCAAGGCATTCGATAACCTTGGGCTCTCATCGTCCGATACCCTTCGCTTCGAAATCGTCGAAGAGGGGCTCTACGAAGTGAGCGACGTGTTCAATCTCCCGAATCCCTTCTCGAAAGGCACGAACTTCATATTCCAGGTGACGAATCCGGCGGAGATCAAGCTCGCCGTATTCACCGTATCCGGAATCAGGATCTGGGAGAAGCGAATCGCGGCCCTGGAAGGATTCAACAGCATATATTGGGACGGCAGGGACTCGGTGGGGGACGGGATCGCCAACGGCACGTACCTGTACGTGCTCGAGGTCGATTTCAGGGATTCCTTCCACAGGACGGAGACGGTCAGGGGAAAGGTGGTCTTGTTGCGATAGTGCTCCGGGTCGGGCCGGAGCGCGCCCCTGGAGATTTCGTCGCGTCGTCAAGGCAAACAGCTTGACCCGGCGGGGAGATGGCTATTATTTAGTATGTATATAGGGTAGAATGGAGGATCCGCGTATGCTGAAGAATCTGACGGTTTATGCTCTCGCGGCGGTTATGGCGCTCTCCCTAACGGGGACACTGCAGGCGCAGGGGGAGGCGGGGGCTCATTGCCTCATCATCCCGCCGAGCGCTCGGGCGAACGGGCTCGGACAGAGCTATGTTGCGATCGCGGACGACGCGACGGGAATCTGGTGGAATCCGGCGGGGCTCGCGTTCGTCAATGCCGCGGTGGATCTCATGCATTCGCAGCTCGTTCCGGAGCTCGCTTCAGACGTATTCTACGAGTATTTCGGCGGCGCCTTCAAGGTCGAGGGACTGGGGACCGTCGGCGGTTCGTTGATTTATCTCACCTACGGTGACTGGGAGGCGCGGGACGAGTACAACAAGTATCTCGGCCAGTACTCCTCATGGGAGGTCGCGCCGACGCTGAGCGGGGCGGTCAAGGTCTGGGACAACATCGGAATCGGCATGAATCTCAAGTTCATCTATATCGATCTTGCGCCGAAGGAGGCAACCGTCGAAGGGCAGGCGGGGAGAGGAAGCTCGGTGGCCATCGATATCGGCGGACTCTGGAGAGTGCCCGATTTTACGGTCCTGGGATACAAGGTCTCCCGGTTCGATCTCGGTATCTGCGCGTCCAATCTCGGACCATCGATCAGCTTCGTCAACGTCGATCAGGCCGCCCCTCTGCCGCGCAATCTCCGGACCGGCTTCGCGTACACGCCGTACTACAGCGATATCGGCAGGGTGACGATCGCGGCCGAGGTCAACAGACCGCTCGTTGTGTTCCAGCGTTCGAACACGTACCATTTCGGGGCGGAGTTCGCCTATATCGATCTGATCACGGTACGGGCCGGCTACATGCACGACAGGGACGGCAACATCATGGATCCGACGTACGGTCTCGGGTTCAGCTTCAGCAAGCGCTACCGCCTCGACTGGGCGAGCATTCCTCAGGCGAAAGAGCTCGGCAGGGTCCATCGCTGGTCGATCGGAGTCACATTTTAGCCCCTGGGAAAGGTTTGACGCAT
>JAPLKY010000278.1 GCA_026387805.1 Candidatus Krumholzibacteriia bacterium | reverse complement strand
GGGGCTCTGGTCGCAGGGCTGGACGCGGTTTCGCCGGAGCCGGTTCGGCATGGCGGGGGCGCTGATCGTGCTCGCGCTCTATCTCGTCGCGGTGGCCGCTCCGCTGCTCACGCCCTACGATCCGATCGCGCAGGGGGACGTGCCGCGGATGCGCTACGTCGCGCCGTGCCGCGAGCATCCCCTCGGCACCGATAAATTCGGACGGGACGTGTTCGCCCGGGTCGTGTACGGCTCGCGCATCTCGCTCACGATAGGGCTCCTTGCGGCCGCGATCACGGTTATTCTCGGCTCCCTCGTCGGCGCGGCGGCGGGCTATTTCGGCGGCGTCACCGACGCGATTCTCATGCGGATCGTCGACGCGCTGCTTTCGATACCGCGGCTCTTTCTGCTTCTCACCTGCGTCGCGCTCTTCTCGGGATCGATCTGGCTCATCGTCATCCTTCTCGGGGCGACCGGTTGGATGGCGACCGCACGCCTCGTGCGCGCGCAGGTTCTCTCCCTGAGGAATCTCGACTACGTGAAGGCCGCGGAGGCGCTCGGCGCGGGGGGGAGGGGCGTCATCTGGAGACACCTCATCCCGAACACGCTCGGCGTCATCATCGTCGCCGCGACGCTGCGGATCGGGGGGATCATTCTCGCCGAGGCATCGCTCGGCTTTCTCGGGCTCGGCGTGCCGCCGCCGGCGCCGAGCTGGGGGCAGATGGTTTTCGAGGGCCGCGAGGCGCTCATGAGCGCCTGGTGGCTTTCGACCTTTCCAGGAATCGCGATTGCTGTTACCGTGATCGGGTTCAACATTCTCGGCGACGCTCTGAAGGATGCATTCGATCCAAGGCAGATCGCATGACACGGGGAGCGAGGACGGGGGCGCTCGCGTGCGCCGCCCGCGCCTGACGGTATGGAAACGCTGCTCAAACTGGATAATCTCCGGACGGTATTCGACACCGCGGAAGGTACCGCGCGCGTCGTCGACGGTGTGAGCTTCGAGATCGCGCCCGACGAGGCCGTGGGGCTCGTCGGAGAGTCGGGCTGCGGGAAGAGCATGACGGCGCTTTCGATCATGCGCCTCGTTACGTCGCCCCCGGGCCGGATCGACGGGGGATCGATCATGTTCGAGGGAAAAGACCTCCTGGCGCTTCCCGAGAAGGAGATGCGGCGGGTGCGCGGCAACAAGATATCGATCGTTTTCCAGGAACCCCTTACGAGCCTCAATCCGGTTTTCACGTGCGGGGAGCAGGTGCGCGAAGCGATCGCGCTCCACCAGAAGCTCTCCCGATCCGATTCGAAGGCGAAGGCGATCGAGATGCTCCGGCTCGTGCGGATTCCCGATCCGGAGAAGCGCTACGGGGCCTATCCGCACCAGATGAGCGGCGGAATGCGTCAGCGCGTGATGATCGCGATGGCCCTGAGCTGCGAGCCCCGGCTCCTCCTCGCGGACGAGCCGACGAGCGCTCTCGACGTTTCGGTGCAGGGGCAGATCATCGAGCTCCTCCGCGAGCTCCAGGAACGCATGCATATGGCGGTGCTCCTCATCACGCACGACCTCGCCGTCGTCGCCCAGATGGCGAGCCGCGTCCTCGTGATGTACGCCGGGGTGATCGTCGAAGAGGCCCCGGTCGGGGCGCTTTTCCAGAAGCCCGCGCATCCGTACACGGAAGGTCTCCTCGGCTCGATCGCGCGGCTCGGGCGCTCCGGCGGGAGGCTCGCGACGATTCCGGGAAGCGTGCCCGATCCGTTCAGGCTTCCGCCGGGCTGCCGGTTCAGCGACCGGTGTCCGAAGAGATTCGAGAAATGCTTCGCGGCGGAGCCGCCGCTCATCGATCTTTCGCCGGGGCGCCGCGCGCGCTGCTGGCTGTGCGGAGGGTGAGGATGGAGATCTTCGCGGCGCAGGGAATACGAAAATACTACCGCTCGTCGGCCGGGCTCTTCTTCGGGAGCGGCGCCGTCGTGAAGGCCGTCGACGGCGTCGATCTCGCGCTCGAGCAGGGGAGGACCCTGGGGCTCGTCGGCGAGTCGGGCTGCGGCAAGAGCACCCTCGCCCGCGTCCTCATCCGCCTCGAGGAGCCGACGGCCGGGAGCATCCGTCTCGGGGGAGAGGATTTCCTCGCCCTCCGGGGAAAGGATCTGCGCACGGCGAGACGAAGGATACAGATGGTGTTCCAGGATCCCTACTCCTCGCTCAATCCGCGCCTCAGCGTGGGGAGCACGATCGCGGAAGGGATACGGATACACAGGCTCGCAAGGGGCGCCGAGGTGAAAGAGCGCGTTTCGAAGCTCCTCCGCAAGGTCGGGCTTCCGACCTCGGCGGCTTCGAAATACCCGCACGAGTTCTCGGGAGGGCAGCGGCAGCGCTGCGGCATCGCGCGCTCGCTCGCCGTCGAGCCCGAGGTGCTCATCGCCGACGAGCCGGTCTCCGCCCTCGACGTCTCGGTGCGGGCTCAGATCATCAATCTCCTGAAGGACCTTCAGAAGGACATGGGGCTCACATACCTCTTCATCGCGCACGACCTCGGGATCGTGGAGCACATGAGCGACGCGGTCGCCGTGATGTACTGCGGGAAGATCGTCGAGCACTCGCCGACGGCGGAGCTGTTCAGGGAGCCGCTTCATCCCTACACGCAGGGGCTCATCGCCTCCGTGCCCGTCGCCGATCCGTTCGGGGCGCGGGTCCGGGCCGCCATTCCGGGAGACGTTCCGAGCCCCGTGAACATCCCGCCCGGCTGCGCCTTTAATCCGCGATGTCCGCGCGTGATGGACATATGCCGCGTCGAGAAGCCCGATCTCATTCCGGCCGGTCCCGGACGCTCGGTGCGTTGCTGGCTCCATCAGCCGCACTCCGGGTGCGCGTGATCGGGATTGCCCGCGAGCGACGCGAAATCCGCGGCTTTTCATTTGACATGCGACGGTTCCTATTCTAGATTATTAAGGTTTAATGGGTAATTTATACCCATTCCGTATATCAGATTGTGATCATATCAATTCCAGAGCACGCTTGCACATCTCTTCGCAGGAGCAACCGATGATCGAGGAGCATCTGGGTCTCATCCGCTCGAAGGAAGCCGAATCGAAGGAGCGCATCGCGGGAGCCGAGGCGAAGGCCGTCGAGCTCGTCGAGAAGGAGCGCGAGCGCGCCGGGAAGCTCCTCGACGAGGAGAGGCTG
>JAPLKY010000071.1 GCA_026387805.1 Candidatus Krumholzibacteriia bacterium | reverse complement strand
GAGGTCGACCTTCGCCTCGATCGCAACGTCGGCGAGGAGCGCGATGCCGCTCATGACGCCGGGATGATCTTCTCCTTCCACGCGCAACTTCTTGGGAATGGGAGCCCCGACCGACACGAATGTCGCGTCGAATCCTTCCGCGCGCAGCTTCGAGAGCGACTCGACCCTCGCGCCGGTTCGTATCTCGACGCCGAGCGCCTTCACGTTTTTGACGTCCCGCTCAACGACGTCCTTCGGCAGGCGGTAGGGTGGAAGCCCCGTGCGGAGCATTCCGCCGGCTTCGGCGCCCCCTTCGAAGATCACGACGCGGTGCCCCTTCTTCGCGAGAAAATATCCCGCCGTGAGTCCCGACGGCCCCGACCCGACGATCGCGACCGATTTCCCGGTCGTTTCCGCGGGCGGCCCGTACTCGGGCTCGGGATGACGCTCGTAGTACCAGTCCGCGACGAATCGTTTGAGCAGCTTGATTTCCGGGGCATCCCCTATTTTCTCTCTGGTGCACTCGGGCTGGCATGGCGCATAACAGGCTCGCCCCAGGCTTCCGACGAGCGGCGCGTCCTCCATGATCAGGTTGAACGCCTTCTCGAAATCCCCCCGCCGCGCGAGCGAGATGTAGCCGTTCGCCTTGATCCCGGCCGGGCATGCGTACGTGCAGGGAGACGTGCCCTCGCGGTCGATAACCGCTTTCTTCGGCACGGCTTGCGGAAACGCGATGTACGCGGCGCGTCTCGAGACGAGATCGAAGTTGAAATTGTCCGGCACCGTGACCGAGCAGACCTTCTCGCAGTCCTGGCAGCCGGTGCATTTGGCGAAGTCGACGAAGGTGGGCTTCTTCACGATCGTCGCCTTGAAGGTGCCGTCGCCGCTGCGCCGTATATCCTTGACCTCCGCGTAAACCTTGAGATCGATGTTCGGGTGGCTCGCCGCGAGCGCCATCTTCGGCGTCGAGATGCACGAAGCGCAGTCGAGCGTGGGAAATACTTTGCTGAGGAGGATCATTTTCCCCCCGACGCTCGGCTCCTTCTCGACGAGGAGCACGCGGTACCCCATGTCGCCGAGATTGATCGCCGATTCCATGCCGGCGATCCCGCCGCCGATGACGAGCGCGTCGTAATCCATCTACGCCGCCTTCTTCGCCGGGCCCATTTTTCTGAGCGCCTCGCTGAACTGCTTCATGTGTTTCTGAAACGACTCGGCGCACACCGAGCAGAGCGCCGCCATCTTGACGCGCGCCGGTTCGAGCGACCGCTCCTTGAGCGCGGCCTGCGCCGCGGCCGCCGTTTTCGCCGTGCGCGCCGTGCAGTCGCTCACGAGCGCGCAATCGCTCCCGTCAGCCGCGATGAACACGCCGTCGAAGCCGTTCTCGAGCGCGTGAACGATCCACGCCGGCTTTATGCCGCTCGAGCACGGGACCGTGATGACGAAGACCGTCGCGGGATAATGCATCTTGTTCCGGCCGGCGAGGTCGATCCCCGGGTCGGAGACGTTGTCGGTCGAGAATACGAGAATCCGCGGATTGAATTCACTCATGCGAGATCTTCTCCATGCTCCTGATCAGGGCCGGTATGTGCGGATCCGCTATGGAATAGTGAACGTGATTCCCGGCGCGGCGCGATTCGACGATTCCCTCGAGGCGCATCCGCGTGAGGTGCTGCGATATGACGGGCTGCGCGGCGCCGCATGCCTTCCCGAGCTCCCCTACCGTCGATTCCTTCTCGCAGAGGCAGCAGAGGAGATACAGGCGCTGCGGATGCGACAGGGTCTTGAAGATCGATGCGAGCCGCGCGCACCGACGTCTTTCGGGCATTCCCTTTTTCATCCCTGCTTCGTCTTCTTCACGAACAGTCTCCAGAAACCCGCGTCCTCGACCGTTCCGAGATGTTCATACTGCATCTTCTTCGTCCACATCGGGATGTCGTTGTTCGTTCCTTCGTCCGAGGAGAGGACCTCCATGATCCCGCCGACGGCAAGGCCCGCCATCGCCTTCTTGGCCTCAAGCAGCGGTCCCGGGCAGGCCATTCCGCGCGCATCGACGACCTTGTCCGCCGCAAGCTTCTTCAGCTCATCATCGTTCATCGCATCGCTCCTTGCTGACGCCCTCCGCTTCCGGCCCGGCGCGTTTCGTTGCCCGCGCCCCATCCGGCCGAAATATAATATTATATGAATATTCTAATTATTTAATATTTTGCTGTCAACACATTTTACGCATATTGACAGGGAATGCATCATCGGCTACCCTTGCGGCACGACGGAATCGGAGGCACTGCGCATGAAAGAACGTTCGAGCGCTCGCGACGCCGGCCATCCCGGCGGAGACTACGGGAAATTCCTCGAGCGACATCCGGAATACGAATCCACTTCGGTCATCGACGATATCCGCGCGAGGGATTTTTCCCGTCTCGACGCGGGGAAGCACGTGTATCTCGACTATACGGGGGGAGGGCTCTACGGCGAGTCGCTCGTCAGAGACCATGCCGAGTTTCTCCTCGCGAACGTGCTCGGGAACCCGCATTCGACGAATCCGACTTCGGCGGTCTCCACGGAACGCATCGAGCGATGCCGCCACCGCGTTCTCGAGTTCTTCAATGCTTCCCCCGAGGAATACGTCCCCATCTTCACCGCGAACGCGACGCATGCATGCAAGCTCGTCGGAGAGGGATATCCCTTCTGCCCCGGAGACGTCCTTCTCCTCAGCTTCGACAATCATAACTCGGTGAACGGGCTGCGCGAGTACGACCGGGTCCGCGGTGCCGTTACGAAATACGTCCCCGTCATGCCTCCCGATCTCCGCATGCTCGATTGCATGCTCGAGAAGTATCTGGACGAGAGCGCAAGGATCTGCAACAGGCTCTTCGCCTACCCCGCGCAGTCGAATTTTTCGGGCGTCCAGCACCCTCTCGAATGGATCGAGAAAGCCCACGAGAAGGGTTGGGACGTTCTTCTCGACGCGGCGGCCTTCGTCCCCACGAACCGGCTCGACCTCGGCCGCTGGCATCCCGATTATACGGCCGTTTCATTCTACAAGATGTTCGGATATCCCACGGGCGTCGGCGCGCTCATCGCGCGCCGGGAAGCGCTCGAGAAACTCCGGCGTCCCTGGTTCGCCGGCGGAACGATCACGGTCGCGTCGGTGCAGGCCGATAGATATTTCCTCGCCAAGGGCGCCCAGGGTTTCGAGGACGGCACCCTCAACTATGCCTGCCTTCCCGCCGTCGAGCGCGGCCTCGACTTTCTCGGATCCATCGGGATGGACGTGATCCATGCACGCGTCGAGAGCCTTGCCGGATGGCTCATCGAGCATATGGCCGCCCTCGAGCACGGAAACGGGCGCCCGGTCGTCCGCATCTACGGCCCGACGGACACGACGATGCGCGGGGCGACGATCGCGTTCAACGTGTATGACGCCGATGGCGCCACGATCGATCATCTCACCGTCGAGAAACGCGCGAACACGATGAACATCTCGCTTCGCACGGGCTGCTTCTGCAATCCCGGCGCGGGCGAGCTCGCTCTCGGCCTCTCGAAGGGCGACATGATCCAGTGTCTCGACCATCCCGGCTCCCGCATGTCGCTCGACGAATTCCGGCAATGTATCGACGGCAAGAGCACGGGCGCCGTGCGCATCTCCCTCGGCCTCGTCTCGAACTTCGAGGACGTGAGCCGCTTTCTCCGCTTCATCAGCCTGTTCCGCGAAGCCTGATTTCCGATCATTGCTGCGTCCCGGCGAGGGAGCCGAGAGCCCTGTCGATCTCCTTCAGGAGCTGCTCTTCCCTGGCGGCGGCGGCGCCCGCGCGGGCCTCCCGCAGACAACGGACCGCCTCGTCCCTCTTGCCCCGGTTGAGCAGGGTGATTCCAAGATAGTAGCGGATGAGGTAGGAATCGGGTTTTGTTTCGAGGGCCTTGCGCAGATGGGCTTCGGCCTCATCGTGGCGGCGCTCGCCGCTCATGATGATCCCGATGTACTTGTGCGCGTCGGCGTCGCCCGGCTCGAGCCGCAGCGTCGCCGAGAACTCCTCGAGAGCCTCGCGCGCGCGATTCTGCTTCATGAGCTCGAAGCCGACGATCGTGTGCATCTCGGCCTCGTAATCGAATTTCTCGACCGCAAAGGGACCCGCGACGCTCGTCGCGGCGGCGACAGCGCACACCGCTCCCGCGATGGCCGCGGCGCGCGGCCATCGTCTCGAGCGGACGAGATCGACTGAGTACAGCGCGCCCGCCGCAGCGGGAACGGCGAGTATCGGTACGACCGGGATCCGGTACCGCCCCGATACGAAAACGCCGATGATCGCCGCGGGATACAGAAGGAGGAATCCATAGACCGGAAACGGAATCCGCTTCGCGTGTCGAACGATCCCCGCGAGCGCGAGGGGCAGAAGAAGTCCGAAGGGGAATCCAAAGGCGCCCGCCTTCCAGGTCAGCACGGAGAGGAGCCGCGAGTACTTCCTCGCGACGTACATATCCTCGTTTCTCGGGAGCTCCCGCGAGCTCGCGAACTGCACGCTCTTCCGCACGAGCCCGGCAGCGAAATCCGCCGGCTCCGTCTTCACGTAATCGAGGAAGAGCCGCGTGAAAACGTCCCGGTCCTCCGAATCGCTCAGGGAACCTCTCACCGTCGGCATGCGGGTGAGCTCCCGCCACTCGGCGCCGGGCCGTATCATGATCGTTCTGTCCCGCTCGGGATTGTTCCCGATGCAGAGATTGATCGGCCCCGATTCGGAGAGAAAACTGAAATCGCCGGTGGCCCGGTAGGAGAGCTGCGCAACCGGCATCGTGACGGCGAGAAATCCCGCGAGCATCAGCCCTCCGCGCGCCGCGACGAGCGCGGGCCGCACGGGGAGCCTGCGCCACGAGAACAGCAACCAGCCGCACGCGACGACGAAATACGGGAGAAACGTCGCCCTCGTCACGACGCTCAAGCCCCCGCAGACGCCGACAAGCGCCGCGATCCCCACGCCCTTCGCGTTCCGCGCGCTCAGGACGAGCGGAACGAGAACGACGGCCCAGACGGCCGAGAAGCCCGTGTCGAGCAGCTCGGCGTCATAGAAAATGAGCGGGCCATAGAGCGCCGCGATCGCTCCGGCGACGGCGCCCGTACGCCGATCGAAGAGCCTCGCGCCGAGCCGATATACGAGCACGCAGAGGAGCGAACCGAGCAGGATCTGGATCAATCGGGCGCACAGCATCGAGCCGCCCGTGAAGAAATAGACGACGGCGAGGTAGAACGGATAGAAGAAGCCCTGCCAGAAGAACCGCTGATAGAAGATCCCCTTTTCGACGAGGAGGCGGGCGTGCTGGTCATAGCTCGCCGAATCGATGATGGGCACGTGGAAGGCGGGGCTCTTCGCGATCTCGCCGAGATAGACGAGCCGCGCGGCGAGCGCGAGCGCGAACACGATGAGCGCGATCCTCGCGAGCCCGGCGCCGGGGGCGCCTCCGCGCGTTGAAGCTCTACTCCTCGCCGTCGCCATCCGCCCTCGCGCCGAGCACGTTCCGCAGTCTGTCGCCGAGCTCGGAGATCCGATACGGTTTCTCGATGAATCCGGAGAAGCCCTTCCCCGCGAATCGCTTCGATATCTCGTGCTCGCTGTAACCGCTCGACAGGATGACCTTCACGTCGCTGGAGATGGCGCGCAGCGCGGCGAGAGTCTCGATTCCATCCATGCGCGGCATCGTGAGATCGAGGACCACGCACGCGATCGTTCCGAGACTGGCGCGAAAGATCTCGATCGCTTCCGCCCCGTTCGTCGCGAGGAGCACGCTGAAGCCGAGCTGTTCGAGCATGCGTTTCGCGACCGCGCGCACCATTTCCTCGTCGTCGACCAGGAGCATCGTTCCGCTGCCGCGCCAGTCGGCGACCGGCGCGGGGCTTTCGTCGATCTGTTCGACCGTGCTCGTCGACACGGGGAAGACAAGTCGAAACATGGTGCCCTTGCCCCGTTCGCTGCGGATCCTGATCGCCCCACCGTGTCCCCGCATGACGCCGAGAATGACGGGAAGCCCGAGCCCGCGTCCCGCGGACTTCGTCGTGAAGAACGGATCGCATATCTTCCGTTGCGTTTCCTCGTCCATTCCGCATCCCGTATCGGCCACCTCGAAGAATACGTATCGGCCCTCGGGCAACCGCTCGCCGTTGATCATTCCGTCCAGGCACGCGCGATCGCACTCCATCGTCCCGGCGGAAACCGCGATCACGCCGTTTTCCTCTCCGAGCGCTTCCGAAGCGTTCACAATGAGGTTCATGATGACCTGCTGGATCTGGGTGGCATCCGCCTCGACCAGGGGAATATCGGAAGCGAGATCGAGCCGCAGCTCGGCCTTCTTGGAAATCGAGACGGCGAGCATCCGCGCCGTCTCCTCGATCGCGCGCGAGAGGTTGAGCGAACCGATCGCGAAACGCCCCTTCCCCGAATAGGCGAGCAGCTGCCGGCACAGATCCGCTGCGCGCTTCGCGGCCCGCTCCACCTCGGAGAGGCTCTCTCGCGCCGGCGCCTCCGGCGGCAGGCTCGCGACGGCGAATTCGAGATTTCCCTGAATCGCGAGCAGTATATTGTTGAAATCGTGCGCCACGCCGCCCGCGAGAATGCCGAGGCTCTCGAGCTTCTGCGATTCCCGGAGCCGCGCTTCGAAGAGCCGTCGCTCGTCCTCGGAGCGCTTGCGTTCGGTTTGGTCCTCCACGCCGGCAATGGCGCCGACGATGACGCCGTTTTCGTCCGCTATCGGCGCCGTCTTGATGCGCACGAATATCCGCCTTCCGTCCTTGCGGATGAATTCGAAATCATGTTCCTCCTCGATTCCTCTGAGGCGGCGATCGAGAAGCCGCTTGCATTCCTCCGCCCAGCGGTCGTCCATGAACGAGAAGAGGTGTTTCCCGAGCATCTCCTCGACCGTGTACCCGAGCATTTCTGCCAGGCGCGGATTGACGAACGTGGTACGCGCATCGGAGTCGATCGTCCAGATTCCCTCCTGGAGCATCTCGATGAGCTGGCGGTATCTTTTTTCGCTCGTGCGCAGCGCATCCTCGCCGAGTCTTCGCTCGGTGATATCGAGCGCGGTGAACGTCACGCCGCGCCAGGGGTCTCCCGCGACAAGAGGCGCCGAGCTCAGAAGGATATCAATCATGGCGCCGTCCTTGCGCCGCCATCGCGTTTCGACCGACCCGGAGCCCTGCAGGGTTATCTGCCGGTCCTTTTCATGGCGGATAAAATCGAATTCCTGATCGGTCGCGTACAGCATCCGAGCCGACGTTCCGATGAGCTCTTCCTTCGAATACCCCGTCATCTCGCAGATCCTGTCGTTCACCTCGACGATGATGTGCTCCGCCACGATACCGATACCGACGGGGGCGGCCCGAAAGAGGCTGTCGAGCTTCGCCTGCCTTTCCCGCAGGACGTCGGAGGCGCGCTTGCGCTCGGTGATGTCGCGCGATACGTTCGCGAAATGGAGCGGCGCTCCGCTGGCCTGATCGCGTATCGTGAAAGCGAGCGTGTGTACGTCGATGAGCTGTCCCGTCAGGACGTTCCGATACTGCAGATCTCCCTCCCACCGTTCTCTTTTGAGGAGAGCCGGGATGATCTTGGACCGCATCAGATCCTTATGGGCCGGAGGCATGACGTCCTCTATGCGGAAATCATGGATGTCGCCGGGAGAAATGCCGAGCATCCTCCCGCCCGCTTCGTTGAGGAAGATCATCATTCCATCGGGCGAGGTCAGAATGACGCACTCGCTCGTACCATGGACGATGGCGCTGAGCTTCTGGAGCTCCTGCTGCACCAATCTTCGCTCCGTTACATCCTGTGCCGCGCCCACGATGGTGACCGTCTTCCCATCGAGCACGACCGGCGCCTCGTCGACCTCGAGCCATACCCGGCGGCCGTCCCTGGCGATGAGCTCCACCTCGTACGGGGGTTGGCGCTCGCCCGTCTCGATGGCTCTCCGCGTGAGCTCGATGGCGCGCTTGTTCACCGGGTGATCGGAAGCGAGATCGGTCCATCGCATGAGGACTTCCCCCGGCTTGAAGCCGAGGATCCTTTCGACCTGGGGGCTCAGGTAGGTGAATACATGCTCGCATGAATGCTCGTAAAACAAACCGGGGCCCTTTTCAATGATGCTCCGGAATCGCTCCTCGCTCTCCCTGAGCGCCTCCTGGGAGCGTTTGCGTACGCTGATGTCGATGACGATTCCGCGGGTACCGACGATTCGTCCGTCCCGCACGATCGGAGAAACGTAGATGATGACCGGAAAGGTGCTCCCGTCCTTGCGGAGCGCGACGTATTCATTACCCGGAGACCGCTCGCCGGCGACGAGGTTCCGCAGTGTTTTCATGGCGCGGGATCTGTCGGAAGGGGCTATCGCGTCGAACATGCAGATCCCCCGCTCCAGATCCTCACGCGCATATCCGTAATAGTCGAAGGCGGACGAGTTCGCAAAGGTGATCCTGCCCTCGGCGTCGCATTCGAAGATTGCGAGGGGGAACGTCTCCGCGGCCTCTCTGAAACCTTCCTTCTCGCCCGCAGGGCGGGAATCTCCCTCGCTCCCGACCGATCCGCCGGGCAAAGACACATGGATTCCCCGGGAATGCCGCGCCGTTCGCAGCTTCCCTGCCGGTGTTTGGCGGTCCGCTCCAGTCTTCGCTCTTGATTTCTTCATATTGTTCGCGGTACCCTGATGTTTTCCTTCCATTATGAGCCTGAAAAACTCAAAGTAAATCGCTATTTTTCAGAATCGGCGGGCGGCGAAGCGTCGGGATGAAATGAATGGAGCCGGGTGAATGCCCGGCTCCACTGCGACGCTCACATGACGGAAGAGACGTTTCTTATATGACGGGAACGGCGTGCTTCACATCAGCCTACCGCGTGCCCAATCCGGGCAGCTCCCTGACGATGGCCATGATCGTCGTGCCGGCCTCGGTGCCGATGCCCGTTATTTCGTAGCCGCGATTGATACCGTTTTGGACATAGGGCACGTAGCCGATTTCGCCTTCAATTGCCGCGTGGCCGCTGATGGGTTCCGTGGCGCACCAGGTCACCGGATTCGGCAAGAGACATCCATCAGGCAGAAGGTCGGTCACCGTCTCCCCGAAGGGAGTGCCGTCCGAGTCCACGTCCGAAGGGTACACCCCATTGTTGCGGGCGGCGAACTCTTCGACGGCGAGCTGCACCGTTCGGCAGTGGGACATCACGATCGCGTCGATCGCGCCGATCTTGAGGTTCGTTACGACGATCTGCCGATTCCCGCGCAGGAAGCCGGTGATGACGTAGCCGGGAGGGATGTATCCTCCACACCAGGGGCAATGAGAATGATACTCGGGAATCGCCGCGTAGCCTATCTCGCCGGGGCGGCCGGCCGAATGATTCACGGGGCTTTCGAGCGTTCCCGTATACGGGTTCTCGAGCAAATGAGCGCGCGGCAGAAGATCGACGACGCTCCCGCCGGGCAATCTGTCCTTATCCACGTTCTCGGGATACACTCCCTCGTTTTGCGCCGCGGACTCCTCTAAGGCCTGCTTCAACAAGAGACAATTCAGCCGCACCCTCGCTTCCTCGGGGGAAGTCGCGATCTCGAGGAACTCCGTGCCCCGCACCGAGCACTTGATACGGTACCCGACGTTCCATTCGTTCATCCGGATCGTCTCGTACGCCGCGCCCGGCCTGCAGGCCGCCATCCCCGGAAAGAGGCCGTCGTTTGCGATCGCATACTCTTCGACGGAGCGCTGAATCCTCCGGCACTCCGACGCGAGCAACGCTTCCTCGCGGGAGTATCCGAAGCTCGAGAGCGCGCATATCACGGAGTCGTTCCCGTAGCCGGTTATGACGTAACCGATCGCAAGATCGTCCTTCACTATCGCCACGTAACCGATCTCGCCTCGCGAGGCCGCGGTTCGCGACACGGGCAACTGGTCGAGCCCCGTGTACGGATCCACAAGTGAGCGCGGAAGCCAGATGTGATAATAGGGGTGGGCATCGATCTCCAACGGGTAGCCGACCCAGGAGTCGTACCCGTCTTCTGCCCCCTGCCGCAGGATGTAGCAGTTCGCGATCACCTTTGCTTCCTCGGGCGAGCCGAGGTTCGAGAGCGTGGCGACGAGCGCCTCCGCGCCGAAGCCGGTGACGACGTAGCCGACGTTCCAATCCCCCTCGGTCACCGGGATGTATCCGATTTCGCCGGGGCTATCCGCAGCGCCGTTCACGGGCGCTGACGGGCTTCCGGTGAACGGATTCTCGAAACCGTCAGCGAGCAGAAGCTCGAGAACGGTATTCCCCGC
>JAPLKY010000331.1 GCA_026387805.1 Candidatus Krumholzibacteriia bacterium | reverse complement strand
GGATCATTCGTCGATAGACGGAAGGCTTCGGCGGACGGGACGTCGGCGATCGCGAACGATGTTCCTCCCGGCGGGACGCCGCCGGACGCGCCGGATCCTTCGTCCGCGATCCTCGCGCAAACCGGTTCGGAACGGGGAGAAACCCTCGCCGAGGAGATAACGAGCGACGTCGAGAAGGACGATCTCAGGAGTCATTTCGATCTCGGCATGGCGTATCTGGAGATGGGGCTCTTTACCGAAGCGATCCGCGATTTCCAGATCGCCTCAAGGGCCGAGGAGTTCCAGCTCAGCAGCATGGAAATGATCGGCTATTGCTTCCTCAAATGCAATCAGCCGCGTCTCGCCGTGAAGCAACTGACGCACGCTCTCGAAATCGAAAGAGCGACGGGAGCGGGGAGTCTCGGCATTCATTACAATATCGGTCTTGCCTTCGAGATGCTCGGCGAGTTCGAGACCGCCCGCGAGCATTTCGAGGAAGTCTACATCATGGATATGTCATTTCGCGAGGTTGCGGAAAAGATGAAGAAATTCAGCACGGTCACCTGAAGCGGATCCCCATGGAACAACAGACAGCCCCCTGCGATCTCCACCTACATTCGACATACTCGGACGGGACCATGTCCCCGGAAGAGATCGTGAGCTACGCGAGCGCAATCGGACTCTCCGCCGTCTCGATCACCGACCATGACACGGTAAACGCACAGGCCGAAGCGCTCGATGCGGGAAGGCGCTGCGGAATCGACGTCGTGACGGGGATAGAGTTCAGCATCGAGGAAAACGGGGGGAGCATCCACCTCCTCGGCTATTGCCTCGATCACGAGAATCGGGCGCTCGCGGGGAGCCTCGAGGAGCTCGCGGGCTCGCGCGTGACGAGAGCGGAGGAGATCGTGCGCAAGCTCGAGGAGCACGGGGTTTCGATACCGTTCGAAGACGTGCTCGCGGAGGCCGGCGGCGGGTGCGTCGGAAGACCGCATATCGCCCGCGTTCTAAAGAGGCGGGGGCACGTCTCGAGCGTCTCGGAGGCGTTTGCGCGCTATATCTCCGATAGCGCCCCCTGTCACGTTCCGAAGAAGGTGCTGCCCCGCGGGGAGGTCGTCCGGCTCATCTCGGGGGCGGGCGGCGTCGCCGTTTGGGCGCATCCCGGATGGAATATCAGGAGAAAGGATCTGGTGGAGCGGCTCATCGCTTCCGGCGTGCGCGGCATCGAGGTCTGGCACCCGAATCACACGGAGCGGATGCGGAAGGATATTCTGGAGCTCGCGCGCGAGCGCGGGCTCGTATGCACGGGCGGATCCGACTTTCATTTCATAGAATTGATCGAGGCGGATATCGGCGAGATCACCGCTCCCTGCGAGACCGTTTCCGCTCTGAGAAAGGCCGCCGCGGAAAAGCTACATTTGGCTTGACCCTCTTTCCAGGGCTCACGTAAAGTCCGGGGCGTCGCACAAAGAGAAACGGTTCTCGGGACCTCGACCCTTTTCTATCCACGGAGCGTTTTCCGGCATGGCACACCGGCGCGAGCGCATGGTCATCCTCGCCGCTCTTTTCATCGCTCTGAGCGTGGCCCTCGGCTTTCTCCTCGCCGGAATTCCGAACGTCGAGCTCATGACGCTCAGCGTTTTCATGGCGGGAATAT
>JAPLKY010000288.1 GCA_026387805.1 Candidatus Krumholzibacteriia bacterium | reverse complement strand
GCTCCGGCTCCGGTTAGCGGCAGTATCGCTCCGATTCTGATTATCTCGGGTTTCTTGCCGCAGCCGGTCGAAAGGATGAGAGCGCAGCAGGCTATGGCGCCGACGATGCGTCGAAGAATCGATATGCTCATCTCGGGACCTCCCGGTTCGGACCGCGCCGATTATCGTACCAGATAAAAGCCGTTGTCATGCACGCTTTTTCGGTGCATATTGGCTCTGCGATTTCAGTCACTTACAAGGAGTCGGTCGATGAATGATATTCATAAATACCATATGGATACCCAGTGCGTCCATGCCGGATTCAAGAGCGAGGAGACGGGGGCGGTCGTGACGCCGATCTATCAGGTCTCCACGTTCGCGTTCCGGGACGTGAATCACGGGGCGGATCTTTTCGCGGGCAAGGAAGAGGGCTACATCTACACGAGAATGGCCAACCCCACGGTCCAGGCCTGCGAGCGCGCCGTCGCGACGCTCGAGGGGGGCTTCGGAGGGCTCGGCTGCGGCTCGGGAATGGCGGCGATTCATACGACCTTCGCGGCGCTTCTTCGTGCGGGCGACCACGCCGTATGCTCGTCGGTCGTCTACGGCCCGACGCAGACGCTTCTCGCGAATGTCATGTCGCGTTTCGGCATCGAATCGACCTGCGTCGACACGTCCGATCTCGACGCGGTGAAGCGGGCGATGCGGCCCAACACGAAGCTTGTCTTCGTCGAGACTCCGGGAAATCCCGTTCTCTCGATCAGCGATCTCGCGGCCGTCGCGGATATCGCGCACAAAGGCGGCGCGAAGGTCGCCGTCGACAACACCTTCATGAGTCCCGTGCTTCAGCGGCCGCTCTCTCTCGGCACGGACGTCGTCGTTCACTCGATGACGAAGTTCCTCAACGGCCACGCGGACGTCGTCGCCGGGATGATCATCGTGAAAACGGAGGACGATTATCGTGCGTTCAGGAAGATCCTGAACCAGCTCGGCGGAGTCATCGATCCGTTCAATTCGTTTCTCGTCTCGCGCGGGATAAAGACCCTCGCGATCCGGATGGAGCGCCACTGCGCGAGCGCGGAGAAGGTCGCGCGGCACCTCGAGAAGCATCCGAAGGTCTCGAAGGTCAATTACCCGTGGCTCGAGTCCCACCCGCAGCACGCCCTGGCGAAGCGGCAGATGAAGGGGGGAGGGGGCGTCGTGAGCTTCGAGCTCGCCGGCGGCATCGAGGCGGGAAAGACGCTCATGAACTCGGTTCGTCTCTGCACCCTCGCCGTGAGCCTCGGCGGCGTCGAAACGCTCATCGAACATCCCGCTTCCATGACGCACGCTTCAATGGGAGCCGCCGCGCGCGCGAAGGCCGGCATCCCGGAAGGGCTCGTGCGGATTTCCATCGGCCTCGAGGACGCGGGCGAGATCATCGCCGACCTCGACCAGGGGCTTGCGGCGATCAGAGGGTAGGGGGCGGCGCATGCTCGCGTGGAACGAATACGTCCAGATCATCATCGCGCTGATCGTGATCATCGATCCCCTGGGCGCGATCCCGATCTTCATCGGCCTCACCGCGAATCAGACCGACGCGCAAAGGCGGCGCACCGCGTACGTCGCGTCCGTGTCCGTCGCGATTATTCTCGTCGTGTCGTGCTTCATCGGCGAGTATATTCTCAAGCTCTTCGGAATATCGATCGCCTCGTTCAGGATCGGGGGAGGCATTCTCCTGATGCTTATGTCGATCGCGATGATGAACGCGAAGATCAGTCCGGCGAAACGGACCGAATCCGAGGAGGAGGAGGCGCACGGGAAGGAGAACGTCGCCGTCGTGCCGCTCGCGATACCGCTTCTGGCGGGACCCGGCGCGATCAGTCTTGCGATCATCTACTCGGAAAAGATCACCGGTGCGGTCAATACGGGCTTTCTCGTCCTGAGCTGCATCATCGTCGCCGCCCTCATGTGGGGGGCGCTGAGGCTCTCCGCGCGCATCTCGAAGGTCCTCGGCCACACGGGGATCAACATCGCGACGCGCATCATGGGGCTCATCCTCGCCGCCATCTCCATCGAGTTCATCGCGAGCGGCTACAAGGTGCTGTTCAGGTAGCGCGCGACGCGGGTCCTGCCGCTGATTGCACCCCGCCCGTGCTCGCTCGCAAGGCGAGCTGCGTCCCCTGCGGGGGCCCCATCAGCGCCACCCGCGGCCCAGGGTCGGGGGCAAGAGCCTCACTCTTGCTTCCAACCTCCGATTAGTACTTCTTCTCCCAAATCTTCGCAATCTCGACGATTACTTGAACCGCCATTTCCATATCCTGCACTGCAACCCATTCGAGCTGCGAGTGGAAGCTGTGTTCGCCCGCGAAGATGTTCGGAGTCGGCAGCCCCATGAATGACAGCCTCGAACCATCGGTTCCGCCGCGAATAGCCTGTCGTATCGGCTTGATTCCAAGGTTCTTCAATGCCCGAACCGCATATGCCGTCACCCGAGGATGCTTGACGAG
>JAPLKY010000465.1 GCA_026387805.1 Candidatus Krumholzibacteriia bacterium | reverse complement strand
CCGCGATGCCCTCGCGATCGCGTACGACCTCGAGTCGATCGGCGGCCAGTACGACGCCTTCACGGGCAAGGAGGCGACGTGCTACCACGCGAAGGTTCTCGGCGAGCATTTCGAGCGGCTCGCCGATATCCTCGCCGACATCACGTGCCGCCCCTCCATTCCCGTGGAGACGTTCAGGCTCGAGAAGAACGTCGTCCAGGAGGAAATCAGGAGCATCAACGACTCTCCGGAGGAGCTCGCCCACGAGCTCTTCTACGCGACGCTCTTTAGAAAGCACCCGCTCGGTCACCCCGTGACGGGCTATCTCAAGGACGTCGCCCGCTACACGCGCGAGGACCTCTTCGCATTTCACCGGAGAACGTATACCGCCGCAGACACGCTGCTCGGTTTCGTCGGAAACCTGCCGCTCGATCGCGTCGTCTCGATCGTCGAGAAGAAGTTCCGTTTCCCGCGCAGGCGCGACCGCGCGAAGGGGCGCGCGCTCGTCGGGAACGCGAACCGGGTCGCCTCGAGGACGCGCGACGAATGGGCGCAGTCCCACGTCTGCGCGGGCTCGCGGACGGTTTCGGCCTCCCATGAGGACCGGCACGCGCTCGTCATCATAGCGAACATACTCGGAGGAGGGGCGACGTCGCGGCTCTTCCAGAGTCTCCGGGAGAAGACGGGGCTCGTGTACTCCGTCTATTCGCACGTGAGCTTCTGGAAGGAGTCGGGCGCGCTCTGCAGCTTCTTCTCCGTCGATTCGAAGAACCTGAGGAAGGCGCTCGACATGCTGCACGCCGAGCTCCGCGATCTGCGGAAGGGGGGCGTCCGGGACGAGGAGATCGAGAGCGCGAAGGCGCAGGTGAAGGCGAGCATCGTCTTCGGCGTCGAGAGCATCGAGAACCGGCTCTTCCAGGTCATTCAGAGCGAGTATTTCCACGGGCGGTACGCGCGGTTCGACGAGCTCCTCCGGGCGATCGAGAAGGTGGATCGCGACGCGGTCACCGCGGCGGCCGAGCGGTATCTCGGAGAGGACGTCCTGACGTACGCCGGGTGCGGGAGAATCGGCATCAGGGGCCTCGTGCCCTGAGACGGGGGCTCGCATGGACGAAGGCGTACGGGTCGGGATTCACTACCTGAAGCACCACGAGGGGCTCCCTCCCATCGGACGCCAGACGCCGGGGTCGAGCGGCTTCGACCTCCACGCGGCGTGCGCGGACGAGATCCGCGTCGCTCCGGGCGAGGCGGCGCTCATCCCCGCAGGCTTCCGGCTCTCCATCCCCGAAGGATACGAAGCGCAGGTGCGTCCCCGGAGCGGGCTCGCGATCAAGAGCCGGATCGGGGTTCTCAACGCTCCGGGCACGGTGGACAGCGACTACCGGGGGGAGATCTGCGTCATTCTCTACAATTTCGGCGAGGCCGATTTCCTCGTCCGCAGGGGGGATCGCGTCGCGCAGCTCGTCGTCTCGCGGCTCCCCCGCGTCGAGCTCGTCGAGGAGGATGCTCTCGACGAGACGGAGCGCGGTTCCGGCGGATTCGGGCACACGGGGTAGAGGCCCGCGGATATGGCGTATCACCGTTCGTCGGCGCCGGGCGCTCGCGATGCTTCCCGCGGGGCGATTCCCCGCGTGCTCGCCTACCACAAGGTAACCGGCTTCGAGCTCGGCGGGACGTGGGTGCCGCCGGGGCGCTTCGAGCGCCAGATCGACGCGCTTCTCGCCGCGGGATTCCGCTTCATCGACGAGACGCTGTTTCTCGATGCCCTCGACGGGAGGCGGGAATCGTCGGGCCGCGAGGTTCTTCTCACCTTCGACGACGGCTATCGCGTGCTCCTCGATCGTGCGATCCCCGCCCTCGAATCGAGGGGGATACGCGCCCTCATCTTTCTCGTGAGCGCGTTTGCGGGAGCGGCGAACGCGTGGGAGCTGAATCTGCCGGGGCGGCGTTTCATGCACCTCGGCTGGGACGAGATCGATGACCTCGCGCGCCGGGGCTTCGCCTTCGGATCGCACGCGCGGACGCACCGGGTTCTCACGCGCCTTTCTCTCG
>JAPLKY010000022.1 GCA_026387805.1 Candidatus Krumholzibacteriia bacterium | reverse complement strand
CGCATCCGGGTGGCGATCGTGGACTGATGCCCGTCACGAAGCGTCGTGTCGGTGACCTTGACCGCCTTGAACGCCTGGAGAAGCTTTGTATTCTTGGGCATATGCCAAGCCCTTCGGGAGAATTCCTTCAGTCGGATTTCGGCGTGCTCAACCCGCTAGATGAGCGAAAATCTTCTCAAGCGCATCGTGCTCGGATTCGCCCGAACCGTCAGGATGTGCTTCGACATGGTCTCTCGACGCGCCGCCATCTTCCAGGGATTGAGCCTCTGTCCGAACCTTTTCTCGTCCAGTGAGTTTTCCGATTCTATGTAAGCGCTGACCGCCGCGGAAATCACAGCCATGATCTTCTCATCCATCATCCTCTACCTCCCTCGCACAGAGAATGATAACCCTCCCTTTTTCAGGCTGTCAATAGCAAAAATCCGCGTCCACCCGGGGCATGTAGCACCTAACTGATTATTTGACAATTAATTATGAAAGACCGGAGCCTCGCGGAGGACCGCAGGCCGGGGAGCCCCTTGAAAACCTGGTGGGAAGGGACGGAATTGAACCGCCGACACACGGATTTTCAGTCCGTTGCTCTACCTGCTGAGCTACCTTCCCACGGGGAGAAATCTTATCCGGGAAATGCGATTTGTCAATGATTTATTGCTGCGGAGGGTTCCGGAGCCCCCCCTTGCCGGCGGAAGTGCGGCCTCGGCGCGGGCGCCGGCGGAGATCGAGATGCTCCGATTCCTCAACGTCGAGCATCCTTTTTCCCCTGACGTAATCCCGGGAGGCCGCCCGGGTGATCATGGGCAGCCGCTCCGCAATCTTCTGGATGCGGGAGATCTCCCGCTCGATGCTCTTGAGTTTCCTGACCGTCCCCGGGTCATGCTTGTCCCGCTCCATGAGCAGAAGCTGCGTATTGCCGAGGATTGCGCACAGGGGATTGTTGATCGCATGATTCAGCCCGATCGCGATCTCGGAAAGCGCGGAGAGCCGTTCCGCCTCGAGCAGCTGTCCCTGAAAACGTTTGACGACGCGCAGATCGGATGCCACACAGAGGAATCCGGCAAGGATCCCACGCGGTCTCCGGAGCGGCGAGACGACTATTTGCACCGGAATCTCGGCGCCGCTTTTCGCCCTGAGCTTCGTGAGGAATCCGTCCGGGGGCAGTTCTCCTCGCCCGCGAAGGATGCTCGTGATGTGGCGTACGTTTTCGATTCGAATGACGCTCGTTACCCGTCTCTGCATGACCTCGGAGCTCGTGAAACCGGTGAGCTCCTCGGCGAGGCGATTGAACATGATGATCCGAAGCCTCGCATCGATGGACACGAGCGCGGCGGGAAAGCTGTCGAACACTCCAACGAGGTAATCGAAGCTCTCCTGGCAGCGGGGATCATCCATACATTTGACGGTCATGGCATCCTTTGCGTCTCCGTCTTCCCAGGCGGGCGGCGTGCAACCTCAGACCTGCACCGCGCCGACCCTCTCCATATGGACGACAATCTTGTTCATCAGATCGGCCATTTCGAAGGGCTTGTACATGAACTCGTCCGCCTTCGACCACGTTGCGAGGAAATCCTCCCGTTCCGGGCTGTTCACCTTGCGGGCAGTGAGAACGAGGATAGGAAACGGCTCTATCTTCTTGTGATCCATCTCCTCTTTGAGGATACGGGAGACCTCGTAGCCGTTCTTCCCCGGGAGCATGATGTCGAGAAGCATGAGGTCGTAGCGGTTCTTGCGCGCCATCCGGAGCGCATTGAGGCCGTCATAGGCCACTTCGACCACGAACCCTTTCACCTCGAGACAATACCTGACGGTTTCGACGATATCCTCATCATCCTCGACGATCAGAATCTTGTACGATTTCATCCGGCGACTCCCTTCAGCATTCGGGCTTCGAACCCGTCTTCCATTCGTTTCATTGCGATGGACATAAGATCCCGCAGATCGGTGCCTTCTCTCAGGCTGACGGTCCATCCCGCCCGCAGACACAGCGCGGCGTCGACGAGCTTTTCGTCATCGCTCTCGGTCGCCGAAGCATCCGTCCCGGAGACGGCCCCGGAACCGGCAAACGACTCTCCCAGAAAAGCGACCGGGTCCTCTATGCGATCGATCCGCGTAACGAGCGCGAGCGCGATGCCTTCGGACAGAGACCAGAGAAAGGCATCGCGGCCTTTCATCTCCTTCACCTCGGGATTGATGACGGGCATGGGACTGCAGCGCTCCGCGACCTCGTCCCATGATATCGAACGCTCCTTTGAAATGACGAAGATGGCCGACGCGAGCCCTTTGGCCATCATCTCGTCGACCTTCATCTGCAGGGTTCTGTACCGTTTCACGACTCGGGCGGTTTCCTGGTCGATGGGAAGGAACAGGTGCACGGCGCTCCCCTTCTCGACGCTCCCGTCGATATAGAGAGACCCTCCCTGCATCCGCATGAGACGCTTCGCGATGACGAGACCGAGCCCCTTCGAGGCTCTGACGGGATGCTCCTCCGTGGATTCGGTCGTATTGCTCAGATCGGCTATGTCCATCGGTATGCCGCTTCCGGAATCCCGCAGAAGCAGATCGGCGAATGAGATCGAAGGGTGGAGCTTCTGAAGCTCCGCGGGGAAGACTTTCGCGGGACAGTCGAGGCACGCGCGGATCGATATCGATATGCTCCCCCCCGCCGGCACGTGCTTCATGCTGTTCGCGAGCAGGTTCTGTATCACCTGCTCTATCCGGTCCCTGTCGAACATGAGATTCCTGCAGGCATCGTCGACGTCGATGGCGAAATCGATTTCCCTGATTCTCATCGGGTGAACGAACAGCGTGGTGATTTCCTCGAGGAATTTCCTCGCGTCGTGCGATTGGATATTGAGCGGCCGCTCGTCGAGGCGCGCGGACGACGATTCGACGAGCCCGTCGACGAGCCTGCCGAGTCGGTCGACCGTCTTCGCGGCGCTCAGGAGAAAGTCCGGCCCGGCCTGGCGACCGTCCGGAAGCTCCTTCCTCGAGCCGCCGTTCCCCTGCACTATCGCGAGCGACGTCTTGAGGGCCGCGAGCGGCGTGCGCAGCTCGTGAGCGACGATCGTCACTTCCTCCTCCCGCGCTTCCGCCTGCTCACGCTGCGACGTTATTTCCCTGGTGAGCGCGAGCGATCCGACCTCCGGGGAAATGGCATCGAGGCGCACCCATGACACGTTGAGATATCTCTCGGGAACGCATGATCCCTCGAGCTCCCGATCGATAATCGCATTCTGTAGAATATTGAACTCTTCCCAGACGCCGTGGAGGTTGAAGCAGGAAGCCTTCCCCACGTCGTATACGCTGGCGGAGAGGTCGTTTTCCATGTTCATCAATTCCCGGAATATCTTGTTCGCGCTCATGATCCTGCCGTCCGGCGAGAAGAGCGCCGCTCCCGAGGGAAGCGCGTCGAGAACCCTCTCAAGTATCTCCTTCTCGCCGCCGACCTGGAAAATGATCGGCGTTTTCTCGTCTCTCTCGTCCGCGAGGCTGTGAAAAAGCGCGATATCCTTCCGTCCGAAGGCTTCCTTCCTGACGCTCCCGATGAAGAGCACTCCCCTGACCTGGGGACCGTAGGCGACCGGAACGAGAAAGTAACTCTCGATTCTCGAGCCGTTTCGCCCGCCCGCTCCACCGATCCCGTTTCCCCGGAAGAATATCTTCTCGATCGCCGTCGGCCAGGATGAACTCCTCGCGTTCGTGAACATGCGGTAGGTATTCTTGAGCTTCTCTCTGATCTCGGGCACGTGCGGCGCGAGATCCCTCGATTCGGCCATAACGTAAACGAGCTCCGTCTCGCGCATCGTGATGAAAGCGCAGAACTCCGCATTCGTCCGCGTCATCAGGCTCGATAGAACCGCCGTCATGGCGGTGTCGTTCCCGACCGCTTTGAGGATCCGCATCTTCAGTGATTTACTCATGCGCTTGTCAAAACGCATTTTACATGCCATGGATGCGCTCTCCCGATATCTCCCCCCGGGAGATCGAAGTCGGCGGTATTTTCTTCTCATCTTGTGTATTATCAATGGGCTGGATTCATCAGCCGCGGCAGGCATGGGAAGCGATGACGGAGGGAATGAGGAAACGCAAGCTTACGAACGAAGTTCTTCTGGCAAGAAAGTTTCCATCTCCAAAACGATCCTTCTGGCTGGCCAAGAATCTGGAACAGGAAGCTCCGCGCTCACGCCGGGTAGCCGTCGGGACGGGCCTGCTTCCACGCGTAGGCGTCTCTCAGTATCTCCTCGATACCGGGAAAGAATCTCTTCCATCCCAGATCCTTCTCGGCCCTATCCGACGATGCAACGAGCACCGCCGGATCCCCCGGCCGCCGCTCGCCGAAACGATACGGGATCTCGAGGCCGGTCACCTTCTCCGCGGCGCGAATAACCTCGAGAACGGTGAAGCCTCGGCCGTTCCCGAGGTTCAGGACGCCGCCGTATCCATCGATGAGCTTCTCGAGACCGAGCAGGTGCGCCGAAGCGAGATCCTTTACGTGGATGTAGTCGCGGACGCACGTTCCATCGCGCGTCGGGTAATCCTTGCCGTAGACCACGAGCTCGTCCCTGCGAGCGAGCGCAACGTCGAGAACGAGCGGAATAAGATGTGTCTCGGGCCGATGATCCTCGCCGTGGCTCTCCCCGGCGCCCGCGGCGTTGAAGTATCTCAGCGAAAGTGCCTTGAGCCCCCACGCGGCCGAGCAATCGGCGAGAAGCCGCTCGATCGCGAGCTTCGTATTGCCGTACGCGTTGAGCGGACGCAAGGGAGCATCCTCCCCGATGGGCGTTTCGTCGGGCTCCCCGTAGACCGCGGCGGAGGAGGAGAAGAGAAAGAACTTCACGCCGCTTTTTCTCATCGCGGCGAGCAGCGAAACCGCGCCGCCGATATTGTTTCGATAATACATGAGCGGATCGGCGACCGATTCGGCGACCTGCGAAAAGGCCGCGAAATGACATACGGCGTCGATCCCCTCGAGAGCCGACGGCAGAAAACGCTCGTCGAGGAGATTCCCCTCGCGAAAGGTCACGCCCTTCCCGATTGCGCCGCGGTGCCCCGTCGAGAGATCGTCGACGACAACGACATCGTGTGCGTCCGCGAGCAGGAACTCCGTGACGACGCTTCCGATGTAACCCGCTCCGCCCGTTACGAGGACTCTCATTGCGTGCGACCTCCATACCTCTCGAGATACGCGCCAAGATATTTTCCCGTGAGCGACGTCTCCGATTGTACGATGCTCTCCGGCGGGCCACAAGCGATAACCGTGCCACCCTCGCCCCCCCCGCCCGGCCCGAGATCGATCACGCAATCCGACCAGGCGATCACCTCCATGTTGTGCTCGATGACGACGACCGTATGCCCGGCCGTCACGAGCTCCTCGAAGACGGCGAGGAGCCTGTCGACGTCGCTCATGTGAAGGCCGGTCGTCGGCTCGTCCATGATGTAGAGATTCCGCTGGCCGGCCGATTCGGCGAGCTCCCGGGCGATCTTGGTGCGCTGCGCTTCCCCCCCCGAGAGGGTGTTCGACGGCTGGCCGAGCGTGAGGTAGCCGAGACCCACCTTCGAGAGGATCCAGAGCTTCTCGCCGAGCTGCGGCGCCGCGTCGAAAAAGCGGATCGCGTCATCGACCGTCATGGCGAGGACCTCGCTGATGTCCATTCCCTTGTATCGCACCTCGAGCGTCTCGGCGTTGTAGCGCCTTCCCTCGCATTCCTCGCAGGGAACGAAGACGTCGGCCATGAAATGCATCTCCACCCTCCGGAATCCCATGCCCTGGCACCGGGGGCAGCGGCCGCCCGATTTGTTGAAGCTGAACCGCCCCGGGTCGTATCCGCGCATGCGGGCGGCCTGCTGGGAGGCGAATATCTCGCGAATGAAGGAAAACCCCTTGATGTACGTGATCGGATTCGAGCGCGGAGAGGAGCCGATCGGGCTCTGGTCGACGAGAAGCACCCGATCGAGTTTCCCCCGGACGTCGCACCCCCTGAGCCGGAGACGGCTTGCCGAGAGCGGATCCCCCGATACGACCGGGTAGAGAACGTCCACGACGAGGCTGCTCTTGCCGGAGCCGGAGACTCCGGTCACGCACGTCACGAGACCGAGCGGGAAGCTCACGTCGACGTTCTTGAGATTGTGCTCCGCGACTCCGGTGAGCTCGATCGAGCCGTATTGCCGGCGCCGTTTCTTCGCCGCGACCGCGCCCGGCCGCCCGCGAAACAGCCATTCGAGCGTTTTCGATTTCGGTACGTCCGCCGAGCGCGCCTGCTCGATCGTGCCGCTGAAGAGAACCTCTCCCCCGAGGCTTCCCGGACCCGGCCCGAGATCCACGAGGTAATCGCACGAACGGATGATATCGGGATCGTGCTCGACGACGAGAACGGTGTTGCCGAGATCCCTGAGCCGCCCGAGCACCGCGACGAGCCGCTCGTTGTCGGCGGCGTGGAGCCCGATCGACGGCTCGTCGAGAATATAGAGCGCGTCGACGAGATTCGCGCCGAGGGAGTTCGCGAGATTGATGCGCTGCGCTTCCCCGCCCGAGAGGGTGCGGGTCAACCTGTCGAGCGTGATATAGCCGAGGCCGACATCGATCATGAAGCGCAGACGGGAAGCGATCTCCGAAAGGATATCCCGGGCGATGCGCCGTTCCTGCTCCGTGAAGCGCGTCCCTTCGATCGCCTCGAGGGTCCGCGCCGGGACCATCCGAACGAGGTCGCGGATCGTGAAATCCCCGACTCTCACGTTGTACGCTTCCCGCTTGAGCCTTCCCCCCTCGCACGTACGACACGTCGTGAAGGCCATGTATTTCCGCGTGAAGAAACGGTGCCCCTTCTTGTAGCTCTTTTCCCGCAGCTTCTCGAGGAATGGAATCACGCCGAGGTATTTTCCTTCCCCATCGAGGATGAGCTTCCTCGATTCGCCGGGAAGATCCATCCACGGAACGCCGAGGGGGATGCGCTTCGCGCGGCAGAACTCGATCAGCCGGTGCTGGAAATAGGCGAAGCGCTCGCGCGACCACGGGTCGATCGCGAGCTTTTCTATCGATAGTCTTCTGTCCGGGATGATGAGGTCCTCCGAGAACTCCATCCGGTCGCCGAATCCATGACAGTCGGGACACGCGCCGTAGGGGCTGTTGAACGAGAAGAGGAGCGGGGTCGGCGTCTCGAATGACGCTCCGCATGACGAACAGAGCGGCGCCTGGGTAAAGCGATGCGTCGCGCCGCCGCCGACCTCGGCTATCTCGATGCTTCCCGACGATTCGCGATACGCGAGCTCCACGACCTCGGCGATGCGGGACCTGTTCGCCTCGACCGCCTCGATGCGATCGAGGAGCACCGCGATCTCCGCGCGGACGCCCTTTTCGATCGCGAGCTCCTCCAGACGAACCGCTTCCCCCCCGACAAGTAGTCTCGAGTATCCCCTCGAGAGAAGATATCCGCGCCTCGTTTTCCATCCGGCGGCGTCGTAGGCGCCGAGCGGCATGAGGAGGTTGATCCGCTTTCCGCCAAAGAGGCGGATGATCTCCTGCGCCGCGTCGCTCGGGCTATGCGAGCGCACCTCGAGACGGCAGCGGGGGCAGACGATCCGGCCCACGCGGGCGAAGAGCAGTCGAATATAGTCGTAGATCTCCGTCGCCGTTCCGACGGTCGAGCGCGCGCTCGTCACCGTGTTCTTCTGCCTGATCGCGATCGTTGGGCTCAGGCCGGATATATCGTCGACGTCGGGACGCTCGAGCTTCTCGATGAACTGCCTGGCGTAGGTGGAGAGCGATTCGATGTAGCGCCGCTGCCCTTCCGCGAAGATCGTATCGAAGGCGAGCGAGGACTTGCCGGAACCGGATACGCCGGTGATGACGATGAGGGTGCGTCTCGGAAGCTCGAGATCGACGTTCTTGAGATTATGCTGTCGCGCGCCGCGGATTACGATCGTGTCCATCCCCACGCTCTTTTCATGCAAAGGGCAATTACTCATTGTATCAGGAGAGATGCAGCCGCGCAACAGCGGGTTTGGGCTCGGTTCCAGGCTCGCGCTTGTGTTCGCGCGGGATTTCGGTTACGATCGCGGCGAGATATCGTTCAGGAAGGCGGGCAGACGATGGAACCATCCGATCGCGCGATCGGCAAGGAGATCGCGGCTCTCCGGAAAACGCTCCGGGCGCTCCGGGGGCCGGGCGGTTGTCCGTGGGATCGCGAGC
>JAPLKY010000137.1 GCA_026387805.1 Candidatus Krumholzibacteriia bacterium | reverse complement strand
GGATCAATGGCGCCATTGTGGAGCGTCTTGACGAGCTCTCCTTTCACATTGAAGATCCTGAGCTCGGCGATGCCCTTGAAGCCCGCGGGCACGCCGACCTCGATCGTCGTCACGGGGTTGAACGGGTTCGGATAGTTCTGCGAGAGGGTGAACCGATCCGGGATGACCGGTGCTTTCTTCCCCATCGCAGTATCCTTGCCGATAACCTCGGTCGCCGCCGTGAGCCAGGTCAGAGCGCGTCCGAGAACCGCGGCCCTCTGGGCGGAATCGGTGATGTAGTTGAACTGGAAGGCGAAGTACACCGATGCGTGGTACGTGCCGACGTAGCGACCTGCCGCGGCCGAGTCGGGCGCGGAGGGCGCCATCGGCCATACGCCGTCGTATTCCTTCCCTTCCTTGTAGTAGTACGCGAGGAGCTCTTCCTCGCTCCCGATGCCGAGCGCGGTGGTCCCGGACAGGTGGTACTTGTAGATGATCTGGGCGCCCGGATAGGTCGTCGAGAGCTTCAGCTCGTCGGGATAGCTCCCGGTGATCGAGAACTTCTCGCCGTTTCCGATCGGATCGCCCGGAACGCTCCACAGCCATCGGTACGTGGTGCCGGGATCGTCCTTCACGTAGGCCATGCCGGTGAATTGCTCCATGAACGGCCGGGCCGACGCGCCGTAGGACATATCCCTGCCCCAGAACACGATCTGCTGCTTCGTTCCATCGTTCTGGGCGAGGAAGCCGGTCAGAAGCGTGGTCTGATTCGCGTCGAAGTACGAGCTCTCGTCGACGATAACTCCGTCGAATGCGTTCAGCATTCCGACGGTCGGCAGTCCCTGGCTGTCCCAGTTCCATACGTCGCACGTCTTCCCGATCGCGGCGAAGGCGTCGATGAACGTCTGGGCAGGCGTGTTGGAGCCGCCGCCGAGGATGACGAGATAATCGCTCGCCAGCAGCACCGTGAACTGATACACGGCGGCCGGAGCGGTCGCGGGATCGGTGCCCGTATTGGCGGCCACGTCGGTCGCCGACACGTAGACCTTGATCGTCGTGCCGCTGGGCTGGCCGGGGATCGTGCCGCTGTATTCCGGCGGCGTTGTCGGCGTCATCGCGACCGAGCCCCAGCTCGCTCCATCGTTCGTACTGTAATGGAGGCTCACGGAGCCCACGCCCGATAAAGCATCGACAATCTTCGACTTGACGACGTACGGACCGACGATATCCCACGTGCTGGTCGGCACGGTGGTCGAAACGAACACCGGTGGAGCCGTATCATCGACGCCCTCCAACCTCACGTCGTCGATGTACCAGCCCGGGTAGTTGACGCTGCTGTCACTCCCGAAGTGGAACCGGATGATGACCGTCTGGCCCTTGTACGCGGTCAGGTTGATCGTGACCTTATGCCAGAAGTTGCCCACGGCCGTCCCCATGAAGGCGGGTTCTCCCGGGATGCCTGCGTTCGCCGAGGACGCCGTGCCCTTGTACCCGATGTCGGGCGTGAGAATCGTCCACGTGGTTCCTCCATTGGTCGATATCTTCACGTTGCCGCCATCGAAGGTATTTTCGGTGGAATACCACTGCCAGAAGCTCAGCGTCGCGTACGCCTTGCTCGACGGCACCTGGAGAGGCGGCAGATCGAGCTTCGAGTTCGAACTGTTCGAATAGTTCGCCGCGAGCTTTGTGCCCCACAGGTTCACGCCGGAGTGCGCCCCGGCGGGACCGGTGGAGAGCGTCGGCGCGCCCCACTCCCAGTCGGGACCCGTGGCGACGAAGCCGCCGTTCGAGGCCTCGAAGTCATACGCGTAGTAATCGACGACCGTGAACGTGTGGAAACCGGACGCGGGATCGCGCCCCGTGTTCGGGACTCCGGCCATGTCTCTCGCGAGGATGTAGTAGTTATACGCATCCCCGATGATGGAGGGGCCCGGAATCTCCGCACGGTACACATCCCCGCCCATCGCCGTCATCGCCACGCTGACGTTCGCCCCGCCGTTCTTGTTGTACACGACGGTGACCTGGCTCGGGTCGACGCCGACGTTGTCGGTAATCGTCGCGGTGACGACGTACGGCCCGGCGAGATCAGCCGTGTTCGAGAGCGGCAGGTGAACGATCGTCGGAGGCGTGATGTCGGTCGTGACCCGGAACGTGTGCTTCACGTCCGGGGCGCCGGCCGGGTGGTAGGTCGTCGAGCCGTCGAGGTTGGCGGCGCTCACGTAGTAATGCACCAGCGTGCCGTTCGCCTGCGCCGGGATCGACGCCTCATACTCGTTCGGGTTTGCCGTCGGCGTCATGTGGACGATGACGGGACCCGCGCCGACATCATACGTCATGAGTGTTCGCGCGGGATCGAGCGTCTCGGAGTACACCTGCGCGACGACCCGGTACGGATCGGTCACATTCTCGGTATCGTGCAGCGGCGTGTGCGCGATATCGGGAGCCGAGAGCCAGAGCATCGCCCGGTGGGCGATGCCGGCCCTGCGCGCGGCCTCCTGGACGTAATAGAGGTTGAAAGCGAAGTAGACGGAACGGTACGTCGCCGCGCTGTACCTCATCGCCGCGGCCGCATCGAGGCTGATCGGCGTATTCGGCACGACGCCGTCCCATTCCTTGCCTTCCTTCTCGTAGCTGCCCTGAACCTCTTCCCTCGTCAGCGAGGTCCCGGTGCCGGTGTACTGGTAGACGATCTCGCCGCCCGGGAACGCCGTCGAGCGCTGCACCTCGTCGGGGTACGAACCCGAGACGACGAACGTCTCGCCCGCGCCGATCGGATCACCCGGATAGCCGGTTATCTGCCGGTACGCCGGGTCGTCCTGAACGTAGGCGGCCCGCATATACTGCTCGATCCACGGTCTCGTGGCCGAGCTGAACCCGAGGTCGCGGCCGAGAATAAAGATCCTCTTCTTCGCGGCCTGCGTTCCGGATCCGAGATACGCGGTGAGATCGGTCATCTGCTCGGTCGTGAGCCCGCTCGACTCGTCGATGATGAGCGTCTTGTAGAGCTGAAGCTTGTCGAGCGCGAGCCATCCCTGCGCGGTCCGGTCCCAGTAATCGGCCGCGTGCCCATACGCGTTCAGGGCGTCGCGGAACGTCTGGATCGACGTGGCGGAAGTGCCGCCGCCGACCATTACCAGGATAGGCGCCGAAGGCAGGATCGAGAATTCATACGTCGCCGCGGGCGCGCCGGCGGGATCGACGGTCACGTTGCTCTGCGCCGAAGTGTCCGTCGCCTTTACGTAGAATTTGATCCTCGTGCCGTTCGACTGGCCGGGAATCGATCCGCTATACTGCGTCCCGACCCCGGTCGGGCTCATCGCGACCTCGCTGAACGTCGAGCCGCCGTTCGTGCTATAGAAGAGCGAAACGCCCGCGACGGCGGAGAGCACGTCCATCACGTTCGTCGTGACGGCGTACGGACCCGCCGTGTCGAAGGTGCTTCCCGGCACCGTCGTGCCGCTGATGATCGGCGGAATGTCGTCCACGCTCGTGCTGCGCACGAGAACGTCGTCGACATACCAGCCGGGGTAGTTGACGCTGCCGTCGCTCCCGAAGTGGAACGCGAACATGATCTGCTGGCCTGCATACGCCGAGATATCGAAGACCTCCTGCTGCCAGAACTGGTTCGTCATCCCGGTGAAGCAGGGCTCGTTCGGAATGCCGGCGTTCCCGCTTCGCGCCGTGCCGTCGTAGCCGTCGATCGGCGCGATGATACTCCACGTCGCGCGGACTTGGATAGTTGCCGTCGAGGACGGTCGCCCAGAGATTCGTGCCCGAGTGAGCGGCTTCGGGGCCGGACAAGGGCACGCCCCACTCCCAGACGTCGCCGGCGACCGTGAAGCCCCCGTCGTCAGGTTCGAAATCCCACAGGAAGTACTCGACGATTTCGAATTCATAGCTGCCCGCCGCCGGGAACCGGGTTACGTTCCCGCCGTAGGAGTCGTCGATCGCGAGCATGTAGTAATCGTAGACGTCTCCCACGACCGACGGTCCCGGAATCGCCCCATGGTAACGGCCGTCGCTCTCGAGCGCCATCCGCTGACGATGGAGCATGCCGCCGTTCTTCGCGTACATGAGGTATACCGACTCGACGCCGATATTGTCCGTGACCTGGGCAAAGATGTGATACGGACCGGCGAGGTCGTTCGTGTTGTAGTACCGCTGATGGACGATGACGGGGGGCGTCGTGTCCCAGGCAACCCTGAAGGTATGCCTGAGCCCCGGCGCCGCGATCGGATCCTTCGTCGTATGTCCCTGCATATCGCTCGCCGTGACGTAGTAAGCGATCTCGGTGCCGATCGGCTGAGCCGGGATGGAGGCCGCATACTCGTTCGGCGAGCCCGTCGCCGTCATGTGAAGGCTCACGTCCCCCGCGCCCGCGTCGTACACGACGAAGAAGGTCGCGGGATCGAGCGTGAAGTAGTCGGACGTGATGAGCGCCTTGACCGGATACGGATGCGCGGTGTCCTCGGTATCTCCGAGCGGCGTATGCACGATCTTCGGATAGCCCTGGAGCCAGTCGAGAACGCGCTTCATGACGTCCGTCCGCGTCGTCCCGTCGGCGATCGCCTCGAAACCGAACGCGAAATAGACGACCTTGTACGTGCCGTTCTCGAAGGTCAAACCCGCTGTGCCGGAACTCGTGACGGCGTTCGGCGAAATCTGATCCTTCTTCACGTCATTCGCGGTCGTCGTCGCTTTCGGGACCAACGGATCGTAGACGAACGCGGCCAGCGCGGGAGCGACCGGATTGATCTCGGAAGGATAGCGCTGGTTGTTGGCGCCGGTTCCGCCTTTGATTTCGAAGGTGAAGCCGGAGCCGACCGGATTCGTCATGACGCCGATAACGCCGCCGAGGCCGACGTCATCCTGCACGTACGTCGCATGCAGGTAGTCGGCGTAGAAAGGCGTCGTACCGATGTCGTATCCGACGTCCTGGCCGGAGAGGAAGAGCCGTCCCCCTCCGTCGAGGTAGGCCGCGATCTCGACTTGATCGGTCGCCGTGAGGCTCGTCGTGTAATCGTCGCCGGTGAGCCACACGACCGATTCGAAGAGCGCCATGGTCGCCGCGGTCGGCGGCGCGGTCACGGTGAGATACGATCTCCCCGACCCCAGCACGGCCTGTTCGAAGAACGTATGGTACGCCTTTCCCCCGTCGTCGTCGACGATGAGGACCTGGGCGCTCTTCATCGCGACGTCGAGCGTCGTCGTGGCGCCTTCGAGCACCACAATGCCGGTCTTCGTCGTGACGGGATAGGGGAACGGAGGCGAGAAGACGAGGTCGTACGTCCCCGCGGGGAGCGTAATGCCGTAGGCACCGGTCGAGGGATCGGTCGACGCCGAAAGAACCGGGTCGCCCTCGAACCTGACGGCGATCGTCGCCGCGATGCCCGCGCCCGTCGCCTCGTCGGTGACGAAGCCCGCGATGGCGCCCGAAGGAAGCTGGGTGAGCGTCATGTCGAGCGTCGTCGTCGCATCCGCCGTTATCGTCACGGTCGTCGTGTAGGCATCGTAGCCGAAACGGGACGCTTGCACGGCGTGCTCCCCCGCGACGAGCTTCATCGTGTAGTGCCCCGCTGCGTCGGTGAGCATCTTCTGCCCCGTGTCGGTGATGAGGATCTTCGCGCCCTCGACGACGCCGCCGACGCTGGCGGTCACCGTGCCCTCGAGGGTGCCGACACCGGCGAGCGCCGCCGTCACCGCGGCGAACGCGTTGACGCGGCCCCAGCCGTAGTTGTTATCCATGCCGGGATCGCCGAGATCGATGGCGGTCTGGCTCAGGAGCTGCTTGATGGCGTCGACCGTCAGGCTCGGGTTCGCCTGACGCATGAGGGCCACGGTCCCCGTCACATGGGGCGCCGCCATCGACGTTCCGCTCCAGTCCCCCGCATAGCCTCCGCCCGGAAGCGCCGAGAAGATGTCGACTCCCGGCGCGGAGATGTCCGGCTTCGTGTAGGTGCCGACGTACGGCGGATTGTTCCACGTCACCGGTCCGCGGCTCGAGAAGGACGCGATGACGTCGAGGCTGTCGGTCGCGCCCACGCCGAACGCGCTCGGGACGTTGCCGGGGCTGCCGGTCGTCGAGGCGTTCGGTCCGCTGTTGCCGATCGAGAAGCTCGGGAACACGTTCGCCGCGGCCATGTTGTCGGTCGGAACGATCATCTCCGGGTAGAGCCCCGTCGCGCCGAGCGACATATTGACGACCTGGGCGCCGTCATTCGTCGCGGGATTATTGTCGGGATCGATGATCCATTCCATGCCGCCGATCACCTGCGTGAAGGATCCGCTCCCGCCCGGAATGACGAGGCCGTGCATGAAGGTGGCTCCGGGAGCCACGCCGATCGCGTAGCCGCTCGCGCTGCCCCCGATCACGGTGCCCGTCGTATGGGTTCCGTGCTGATCGGAATCATGCGGCACCGAGCCGGCGATGATATTTCCGTTGCTGTCGAACTCCGCCCAACCGCCCGGGTAGGTCGGATCGGCGGGGTTGTTCGTTTTCATCTTTCCGCTGATATCGGGGTGGGTGATATCGACGCCCGTGTCGAGGCCGCCGACCACTACCCCGGCTCCGTTGATACCGTAGGTGCTCCAGACCTGCTTGGCGCCGATCTTTCTCAGAGAATCCCAGAACGGCGTCGGGTTCTGAAGTATCTGACGGTCGGTCCTGTTCACTCGAGGATCCATGGTCAAAGTGAAGTTCTCGAACACTTCGCGAACGTCAGGCCGCGCCGCGAGATCCCTGATGACGTCGGGCGTGGCCTGAACGAGCACCAGGTTATCGATCCAGAACTGCCTGATCGTCTTGACCCTGGGCTTTACCGCGGACGAGGCGAGATAGCTGACAATGCCGTTCTGCGATTGCCGTGAGACGGTGCGCAGCTCATTGAATACTGCGGACTTGTTGCCACGTACCGTCTTGAGGTTGGCCATCGTGGTCAGCCTCACGACCGCGGTCACGAATTCATCCGGCTTTGCGGCGGATAGCTGCAATCCGAGCTGCGGCGTAATCTTGGCCTTGGCCCCTTCGAGGGGATCGGCCGATTGCACCGACGGAAGCAGGATAGTGAGTGCCAGAAGCACCGCCGCGCAGCTCAATAGGGCTTTTCGGTGTATCATTGCAGATCCTTTCTCCGCGCGCCCTCGCGGGCCGCGGACCGTATTGATCGCGCTAGACACAAACGGTTCCTTCCGTACTCATTACTTCTTTGATTTATCGGGGTACCTGATCTCGAAGTAGCTGATCTGGTAGTCTTCCACCTCGCCGAACAGGTACTGTCCCGCCGGGCTCACCTCGACGTCGTCATAGGAGACGGCGCCCCGAACCCAGAGCTTGGTCTCGTACTTGACCGCTCCGCCTCCGCACTGCTGTCCCATCGTCGCTATCTCCGGAACGCGGAAACAGGTGAGGTACCAGACTTCGAGAAAGGACCACCTGTTTGGGAAGAACTTGTAGAGGTTGAAGCTCTCGTCGAGAATCAGCTCATTTTTGCTCCACGTCTTATCCTCATTGTTGTCGACCCAGAGCGACAGGGTGAGATCGCGCTCGAACTCCGAAGCGAGGCGCTTCGAAGGCTGCGGAATCCGGATCTTCCACATGATCAGCGCGATCTTGTGCGGCTGCCAGAGATTGCCGTTGATGAACCACATGCCGTCGCATGTGACCGATGTCGGGCCGAGCTGCTCGAATCCCTTTTCCCAGACAACTGCCTGGGGATAAGGAGCAGGCGCCGGCCCCGGCACGATCCTGGGAGACTCGCACCGTTCGCCGTTCGTCAGCTTGACTTCGCCCGAATTGAGGTACGCCTGGAGATTCACCTCCGCGGGGAGGTTCGGCGAGTACAGACGAACCACCTTCTCCTTGCCGACAACGGTGACGTCGTCCTGCGCGCCAAGGGTTGATGCGAGGACCAGGCATATGAGGCAGGCCAGGGATGCAACCAAGTGTAACTTCATTTCGAAGTCCTCCTATCCTGATCTGCATTGCTCATCGCTTGACTGCGTGAGCTCTCACAAGGATACGATTTAGTCGAATGCGACAATCACCTCCTCCCCGGCCCGGTAGAAAGCCGGGCAAGACTCAAGCATCTCCAAATTTTATATTGGTTTACTCTTTGTTCGGCCGTAGATGCAAAGACATGGAGCAGACGCGCAACAGCTGCAAAGAGTCAAACTCCGAGCTTGCTCCCGTCGGACTCCTCATTGACCGGGTCCGGACGAGATCTCCCCATGTCAGGCGATTTGCAGGTCAATCATTCTTCTGGGTTCGGGTGGGCGAATTGTATCATAAACGGTAAGAAAAGTCAACTCCCGGGAATGCGCCGGAATGGTCGATCAACGAACCATGAAACGCCAATGCGGTCGAGGATCTTGTCGTTCGCGTTTCATTGTTCCGCCGCGGGGCCGACGACCACCTGCATCGTCGAGGCGGCGATGATATATATCCTGTCGTTGTTGCTCAGCGGATCGATGGGGACGATGAAGAAACCCTTCTTCATCTTGTTGTAGCCCAGAGACAGACCGCACAGCACTTCCCCGTCCTTGAACGTAACCTTGATCTTGATTCCGTGAAGGGCCGCCGCATTGACCTCCTTGAAGTTCTTCTTCTCGTTGTAATCCTTGTTTCCGTTGAATGTCTTTACGAAGAAGACGGCTTTGAGATCTGGGACTTTTATCTCATGGCTAGTTCCAGTCCCGGATGACACATCTTCTATCAGGTGAAAGTGCTCCTTTTCAGGCAGGAAATCGTGTGTGTACCCCTTGAGGAGTCTCCCGTCGCTGAAACGCACCACGACTCTGTTGCGCTGCGTCTGCATCGCTTTCGCTCCCGGTTAAGCCCGGCACCGCCTTTATTTGCGGCCAATCAGCATGAAATGTCAACAGTTTCATGCAACCTCGCGATGGCGCCGTACCGCCGTCGCGTCCCGCGATCCCGCTCAAGGCCGGTTGCGGGCCTTGGCACCCGTCATGCAAGGTACCACGAGCAATCAACACAATGCGTCCAAAGGAGGCCCGCATGAAGAACAGGTATCTGACTCCGGTCCTACTTCTCGCCTTCATTCTCCCGGTCCTACCTCCTGCCGTCCGGGCGCAGTACCGGGTACTCAACGGCACTTTTGCGAATGGGGGCGGGGTACGGGCGGGAGACGGATACGTCGTCTACGACACGGCGGGGCAGCCGGTCATCGGCATCGTCTCGGGCGCGTCGAACACCGCGAAGGCCGGCTTCTGGTACTGCGCCGGCATCTCGTCGACCGTCGACGTCGCCTTCGCCTCGTTCTTCGGGAAGCTCAAGGACGATGCGGTGATCCTGAGCTGGTCGGCCTCCGCATCGGCGGCTTTCGAGGGATTCAACGTCTATCGCTCGGAGGGGACGGAAGACGCGTTCGCGAAGCTCAACGCCGAGCTCATCCCGAAGGAGCGCGGCTGCGTCTACACGGACGAGACGGCGCTCGCGGGCACAACCTATGTCTACCGCATCGGGGCGGTCTCGAAGGAGGGTGAATGGTACTCGCAGAGCATTTCGTTCGCCATTCCTCCGAAGCCGACGACGCTGTACCAGAACTATCCGAACCCGTTCAATCCCTCGACGAACATCGCCCTCTACCTGGCGAGCCCCGGGCGCGTCTCGCTCGTGATCTACGACGTGAGGGGGGGCGTTGTCCGGACCCTCGTCGACGAAACGAAGCCGGCCGGACGCCATACGGCGCTCTGGGATGGAAGAAACGACGGCGGCAGGCGGAGCGCCTCGGGGGTCTATTACTACAGGCTCGTCGCCGGCAAGTCTGCGATCACGAGAAAGATCGTGGTCGTGAGATAGTGAAGGACCCGGAAGCTCGATGTCGAGAATGATCACCTTCGTCCAAGACAGGAGACCGAACATGAAGAAGATATTCGCACTGGCCTTTGTTCTCGCCGCGTGCCTCGCGGTCCCGGCGGCGGCCCAGACGCCGCCGTTCCTCAGCTACCAGGGAATCCTCACCGACGGAAGCGGCGTCGCGGTACCCGACGACACCTACAGCATCACTTTCAGTATCTATAACGTCGGAAGCGGTGGAAGCGCGCTCTGGACGGAAACGAATAACGTGGAAGTGTCGAAGGGCACGTTCAGCGTTCTGCTCGGAGCTACGGCGATGCTCAGCGTCCTCCCGTTCAACGAAACGTACTATATCGGAATGTCGATCGAAGACGGGCCGGAGCTTCCGCGCCAGGTGCTGACCAGAACGCCCTACAGCTTCTCGGCGAAAGCCGTTTCGGGAACGGGCAACGTCATTCCGTCCTCGGGCAACGCCGGCATCGGCACGCTCACGCCGGACGTTCCTCTGACCGTGACGAGCGCAAGCGGACAGGTCGGCATCCGATTCGACGGCAATGACGATTTCTATTCGAGCATATACGTCAATGCGATCAAACCCGGCGCAAGCGCGGGATACGGCTACGAAACTCAAAGCGGCCTGCGGGCCTATACGTTCGTGGACTCCGGCAACAACTGGAATCTACGGATGGCGGGAATCAACTATGCGCTACGTGCATCCTCGGCGGGGAACGTCAGCATCGGCGCGCTGGCTCCCGCGACGCAGAGGCTCACTGTCGACGGCGCTCTCCAGCTCGGAAACTCCAGCGGCTCGACGACGGGCACGATCCGTTGGACCGGCTCCGACTTCGAGGGGTACAACGGCTCGGCGTGGCAGTCGTTTACCGCGACCGGGGAGGGCCCTCCCGCCGGCAGCCTCGGCCAGACGCTCCGGCATGACGGCTCCGAATGGATCGCGGCGAGTAACCTGCACAATGACGGCACGAACATCGGTATCGGTACTTCGACGCCGGAGGCGCGGCTCCACGTCAACGGCGACGCAAGGATCGGGAGCTCCACCGCCACCGGATATCTGAGTCTCTTTCGTCCGGGAATTCCAACCGCCGTCGCGTCCCTGTCGGGGTACGCTTCCGGCGGAGAAGTCGCGACCTACGACGAAGATTACAACCTTATGTGCACTTTCAAACCCTCTTTCGGCGGCGAGGGCGGAATGCTGGGTGTCACGAGGAACACGGACCAGTGGGGATTATTCGTCGATGGAAACTTCAATCTGGGGCAGCCCTCCTTCTATCTCATGGGGGACGATCGTGAAGTCGTCTTCGACTTGAGCCAATCCGGAGACCAATCAGTGTGGCTGCCGTATGAGGCGGTGTCGTCCTCGGAGATATCGGACGAGCCTGGCGTGGCGAGCTTCGCCAGCGAGGTCGGCGTCCCGCTCACGACGTCGGTCTCGACCGTTGCCTCCCAGAGCATAACGACTCCCGGGCCGGGATACATCCTCGTCATCGCTTCGAGCAACCTGATGCTCTACCACTCGAACGGCGCCGCGAGCCACGCGATTATCGGCACCTCGGACGACGCGAGCTGGTTCGCCGACAACCAGGACATGTTCGTCGACTATCCGGCGACCGCGGCGACGGGGACCTATTTCACTCCCACAACCTGCCATGGGCTCTATTACAATCCATACAGCGGGACGTATACGTACTACCTGCTCGGCGTGCGGGGGGACGGGGCATACACGTGCTATGAGAACCAGCTTTCGCTCATCTACCTTCCGACCGCGTACGGCACCGTGCAACCGACCCTCGCGGCCGCCCGGAGCACGGGCCAGAAGAAAATGGGCGCCGTCATGACCTCCGCGAACGTCGCCGCGCAGAAAACGGCATCCGAGGCGGCCAACGCCGAGCGTATCAGAAGAGAGCTCGACGAGCTTCGCGCCGAGATCGACGCGATGAAGGCGAAGCTCGAGACTCGGACGCCGGTGAAGATCGAAAACAGGTAGATGCCGGCTTCCACGGCCGCGGCGACCGAGAACGCTCTCGGGACGGGGTCTCCTTCGGGGCGGGGCCGGACAATCGGCCCGCTCTTCTTAGTTTCATGCTTGACAACTATTGGCCATTTGGCTAAATTGCCAAATATAGAATCGGCGTTTTCCCCGCGGAGGACCGCAATGAAAGCGAAATCGAAGGCCAGGTTCGAAGCCCGCGCGAAGATAATCAAGGCGATGGCCCACCCGACGCGTCTCATGATCGTCGACGAGCTCTCGCGGCGCGAACGCTGCGTGTGCGACCTCACGGAGATGGTGGGTTCCGACGTATCGACCGTTTCCAAGCACCTCTCGGTGCTCAGGAACGCAGGCGTCGTCCGGGACGAGAAGCGCGGCTCGAAGGTCTATTACACTCTGAGAACGCCCTGCATTCTCAGCTTCATGTCCTGCATCGAGACGGTCATCAAGTCGAGAGCGGAGGAGCAGCTTGACCTGGCGAAATGAATGGAAGCCGTTTCTGTGGATCGCGGCTCTGTTCCTTGCGTTCTACTCCATGCCGATCGGAGGGCCGCGGTTCGATAACGCCGTGACCGAGGCCCTGAGCCTCGCGAAATGGTACGCGCGCGAGCACGTCCTCCTCTGCCTTATCCCCGCGTTCTTCATCGCGGGCGCGATAGCCGTATTCATCAGCAAGGCCTCCGTGATGAAGTACCTCGGCGCCCGGGCGAACAAGGTGCTCGCCTACGGAGTGGCGTCCGTCTCGGGCTCGGTTCTCGCCGTCTGCTCGTGCACGGTGCTTCCGCTTTTCGCGGGGATCTACCGCATGGGCGCCGGCATCGGCCCCGCGACGGCGTTTCTCTACTCGGGACCTGCGATCAACATCCTCGCGATCGTGCTCACCGCCCGCATTCTCGGCGTCGGCCTCGGCGTCGCGCGCGCGGTCGGCGCCGTCCTCTTCAGCGTCGTGATCGGACTCGTCATGCACGCGATCTTCCGCAAGGAGGAGCTGGCCAAGGCGAACGCGCAGGCGGCGATGCCGGAACCGGAGGCCTCGCGCCCTCTCTGGAAGACCGCCGTCTACTTCGCCTCGATGGCCGGCTTCCTCGTTTTCGCGAACTGGGGGAGGCCCCGGGAGACTTCGGGCGCGTGGTTCGCGATATACTCGGCGAAATGGGCCATAGCCTTCGCGTGTCTCGCCGCGCTCGTCGTTTCGATCTTCTTCCTCCTCCGCATGAAGAGACAGGAGGCCGGCGAATGGATCGAATCGACGTGGGAATTCGCCAAGCAGATCATGCCGCTCCTTCTCGTCGGCGTGCTCGTTTCGGGCTTTCTTCTCGGCCGCCCCGGGAACGAGGGAATCATCCCGTCGAGCTGGGTGAGCGGCGCCGTCGGGGGAAATTCGCTCCTCGCGAATCTCTTCGCGTCGGTCGCCGGCGCGTTCATGTACTTCGCGACACTCACCGAGGTGCCGATCGTTCAAGGGCTCATCGGGAGCGGCATGGGGAAGGGCCCGGCGCTCGCGCTCCTTCTCGCGGGACCGGCGCTTTCGCTTCCGAGCATGATCGTCATCAGAAGCATCATGGGCACGAGGAAAGCCGTCACGTACATTCTCCTCGTGATCGTACTCTCCACCATTACCGGATTGATCTATGGGGCTCTGTAGGCCCGGGAGGCTGCCATGAAGAAGATTCAGATACTCGGCACGGGCTGCCCGAAGTGCGCGAAGCTCGCCGAAAACGCGAAGGCGGCGGCCGACGCGCTCGGTATCGAGTACGAGCTCGAGAAGATCACCAACATCAACGAGATCGTGAATTTCGGCGTCATGATGACGCCGGCCCTCGTCGTGGACGGCGAGGTCAAGGTCGTCGGCAAGGCCGCTTCGGTCGACGAGCTGAAGAAGCTCATCACGTAACGCTCCGGAACCGCAGCAAAGGAGAACCGCGCGTATGAGACCGAAACATATCGTGACCGGGATACTGCTCGCCTTCGTCGCCGTGAGTGTCATCTTTCTCGCCATGAAGGAACGCCGTCCCGGGACGCCGGGGACCCTCTCGCCGGCCGGCAACGCCGCGCCGACGGAGAATGCGCCGGCCGTTTCGGCGAGCACCGTCGTCTATTACTTCCATGGAACGAGACGCTGCGCGACCTGCCGCAAGTTCGAGGAATACACGAACGAGGCGATCATGACCGCATTCGCCGAAGATATGAAGGCCGGAACGATCGCCTGGCGGGCGATCAATACGGACGAGCCGGGGAACGAGCGCTACGTCAAGGATTACGTCCTTTCCACGAAATCGGTGATCCTTTCCGCCGTGAACGGCGGCAAGGAAACGCGCTGGAAAAACCTGCCGCGCATCTGGGACCTCGTCGGCGACAAGACCGCTTATATCGCTTATATCCAGGACGAGATCAGGACGTTTCAGGAAGGCAGATGATGGACGGATTCTTCGTCGGCGTCTCGGCGGCGTTCTATCTCGGCATTCTCACGTCGATCAGCCCCTGTCCTCTCGCGACCAACATCGCCGCCATCTCGTACATCGGCAGGCGCCTCGAAAGCCCGAGACAAGTCCTCCTCACCGGCATCCTCTACACCCTCGGCAGGACCGTCACCTACCTCACGCTCGGCATCCTTCTCGTCGCGAGCATGCTCTCGATGCCGGCCGTTTCGCATTTCCTCGAAAAATACATGAACCGCGCGCTCGGCCCCATTCTCATCGTCGCCGGCATGTTCCTCCTCGGCCTTCTCGGGTTCACCTCGTCCGGACCCGGAATGAGCGCGAAGATGCAGAAACGCGTCGAGTCGGGAGGCCTCTGGGGCGCGGGCCTCCTCGGAATGCTCTTCGCCCTTTCCTTCTGCCCCGTCTCGGCGGCGCTCTTCTTCGGAAGCCTCATCCCCCTCGCCGTCGCGCATCAATCGAGCCTCGCCATTCCGGCGATCTACGGAATCGCGACCGGGCTTCCCGTGCTCGTTTTCGCCGTCCTCATCGCGACGGGCGCCAGGCGAGTCGGGACCGCGTTCAACAGGCTCTCGGCGATCGAGCTCTGGGCGCGGAGGATCACCGGCGCCGCGTTCATCCTCGTGGGCATCCTCTATTCCCTCACCTATATCTTCGGAATCCCGGTTTTGGTGTAGCGCGGACGCAGTTCTTCGTTCTATCATGTCGTTCATGGCGAACGATACCCGCATCGAGCTCAGTCTCGTCATTCCCGCGTACAACGAGGAGCAATCGATCGAGCCGTGCGTGCGCGAGGCGGATGGCGTGCTCGCTCGCCTCGACAAACGCTACGAGATCGTCGTCGTCGACGACGGCTCGACGGACGGCACGTTCGAGAGGCTCCGCGCGCTGAAAAAGGACGTGGGCGCTCTTCGAGCCGTGAGATTCGCGCGAAACCGCGGCCAGACCACCGCGATGGCCGCCGGCTTCGAGCATGCCCGCGGGGAGATCATCGTGACGATGGACGCCGACATGCAGAACGATCCGGCCGATATCCCGCGCCTCCTCGAGAAGATGGACGAATGGGACGTCGTCTGCGGCGTGCGCGAGGGGCGGCGGGACACCTTCGTGAGAAAGGCGTCCTCGGCGATCGCCAATTCGGTGAGAAACCGCCTCACGCACGAGAGCGTTCGCGACGTCGGGTGCACGCTCAGGGCGTGCCGCGCCCGGCACGTCGGCCGAATCAAGCTCTTCGAAGGGATGCACCGGTTTCTCCCGACGCTCCTCAAGCTCGAAGGCGCCCGGGTCGTCGAGATCCCCGTGAGCCATCGCCCGCGGACGAAGGGCGTGAACAAATACGGCATCGGAAACCGCCTCTTCAAGGGGCTCCGCGACCTCTTCGCCGTGCGATGGATGCAATCCCGATACGTGAGGTACGAAGTGAAAGAGGAGATCGAATGATCATCGCCGATTTTTCCCAGGGCGTCTGGCAGGGAATGATTCATAAATTCGCGAGCTGGTGGGTGGCGCTCGGGCTCCTCGGCCAGCTCCTCTTCGCGAGCAGGTTCGTCATCCAGTGGGTCGCGTCGGAGCGAAAGGGGAAAAGCGTCATCCCCGTGCCGTTCTGGTACCTGAGCCTCGGGGGAAGCGCGATCCTCCTCATCTATTCGATACACATCGCCGATCCGGTCTTCATCCTCGCGAACGTCCTCAACAGCTTCATCTACATCCGCAACCTCATGCTCATCGGAAAGGAAAAGCGAGCGAGCCGTGAGGCCTGAGCGCAGAAACGTTCTCATTCTCGTCGCTCTCTCGGCGATCCTCGGGTTCGCCTTCCAGGGCTCCCGCGGTCTCTATGAAACGACGGAAGGACGCTACGCGGAGTCGGCCCGCGAGATGCTCGAGACGGGAGACTGGCTCGTCCCCCGGCTCGACTACGCGCCTCACTGGACGAAGCCGCCGCTCGCCTACTGGGCCATCGCGGGCGGAATGGCCCTCTTCGGAACGAACGAGTGGGGAGCTCGTTTCGCGAACGCCGCGGTCTTCGTCCTCGCGGTCCTCGCCGTGAGCGCCCTCGCGCGCGCGATGTGGGACCGCCGCACCGGTTTCGCGGCGGGTCTGATCTACGCCCTTTCCCCCTTCGCCGTGCTCGCGGCGAGCTCCGTGCACACCGATTTCCTCCTGTCGTTCTGGGAGCTCCTCGCGGTTCTCTGTTACTGGAAGGCCTACCGGGCGGAAGGCCCGCGGAGCGCGGAGCGCTGGATCGTCGGGATGTGGGGGCTTCTCGGCGCGGCGTTTCTCACGAAAGGGCCGCCGGCCCTCGTCGCTCTCGCCGCGATCCTCGTCTTCAGGATCTACCTCGCCGCCACGAGGAGAAAGGGCCCGGGGCTCTTCTCTCTTCCCGGCATCGTTCTCATGCTCGCCGTCGGCTTGAGCTGGTACGTCGTCGTCGTCGCGAGAACCCCCGGACTGCTCGACTATTTTCTCGGCACGGAGGTCTACGCGAGAATCGCGACGGCGAAGCACGGGAGAAATCCGGAATGGTACAAGCCGCTCGTCATATTCGTGCCGCCGCTTCTCTTCGGCGCTGGAACGGCCATGGCGGCCTGGATCGCGGAGCTCGCGAGGAATCGGGCGCTCTTCGGATGGGCGAGCCTCAAGAGGCTCCTGCGAGGCGACGAGCGGCTCGCGTTTCTCGCGCTATGGATCCTCGTACCGCTCGTCATATTCTCGCTCGCGAAGAGCAGGCTTCCGCTCTACGTTCTCCCGATCTTCCCCGCGGTGGCGCTCGCGACCGCGCGGGTGACGATTCGAACGATCGATCGACCCGGCCGCGCGCGCGCCGCGGTCATCGCGGCGGTTCTCACCGCCGCCGCGCTCGTCGCGGTCAAGGGAGCGAGCGCGCGTTACCGAACCGATCTCGATATGAAAGCACTCCATCGCTCCTGCCGGGAAGCGGAACGCGGCGAGACCGCGTTCTTCCTTTTCGGATCGCAGGAGCTCTTCGGCCTCCAGTTCTACCTCGACGGACGCCTCACGAGGATCGCCGAAGAGCCGCTTCCCGTATGGGCCCGGCGAAGCCTCGATTCGGTCTGCTTTGAAATGCTCGAGACGCCGAGATTCGAAACGTACGTCTTCATCGTCGCCGCTCCGTGGCGCGGCGACGCGCTCAGGAAGAGATTCGACGAGCTCGCTCTGAGGTGCGATATCACGAGTTCTGGCTCCCGCTACGTGCTCTTCGCGTGCCGTGCTCCCTCGCCTTCGTCGAATCTCGCCGCGGCGGCCTCCCCGCGGACGGAGGACCGGGAAACGGACGGGCGACCGTGACGATCAAGCGGCGCCCGGAGGATTTTTTCGTCGAGGAGATTCTCTCGCCGGGCACGGCCGCGCGGCTTTCGGAAACGGACGGCCCCATCGTCCTCTACCGGCTCACGAAGCGAGGCCTCGGGACAATCGACGCGCTCGAGCGGATCGCGCCGAGACTCCGCGTGCCTCTCGAACGGATCGCTTACGCGGGGCTCAAGGACAGGCATGCGCTCACCGTTCAGCACGTCTCGATCCTCTTCCCGCGCGGGGGCGCAGCCCGCGCTCCCGATGCCATCGAAATGCCCGGCTGGAAGATCGAGCGGATCGGAAGGCTCGCGAGCCATATATCGGCCCCGGACGCCTCGGGCAACCGGTTCCGCATAACGGTGAGAAACCTGTCCCGGCGTCAGTGCGAGCGCATGACGGAGGCGCGACGGTTTCTCGCGGCCCCGGATGCCCCCGTCGGCAGAACGCTCCGCTTCGTGAATTACTTCGGCGAGCAGCGATTCGGCTCGGCGCGCCACGGCCGCGGATTCGCCGCGCGGCGGCTCATCGACGGGGATTTCGAAGAGGCGCTCAAGCTCATCGTCGCCGCGGCGGACCGCAAGGATTCGCGCGAACGCAAGGGCGTGAGAAGGACGATCGCCGCCGCCTGGGGAGACTGGGAGAAGCTCGCGAGAGAGCTTCCTCCCTGCCCCGAGCATACGATCGCCCGGCGCCTCGCCGAGACGGGTGGAGATTTTCGTTCCGGTTTCTCCGCGCTCCCGCCCTTCATCCGGAGAATCACGATCGAGGCGTACCAGTCATGGCTCTGGAACGCGGTCGCGCGGCGCTTCATCGCCGGGCGATGCGCGCCCCCCTTGATCGAGCTCCCCTCCCGGTTCGGCGATCTCCTTTTTCCCGGCGCCGCCGCGATCCCGCCCGATCTCGCCGGGACGCTCATCCCGCTCCTCTCCCCAGGGACGGCGCTCCAGGATCCCTGGAAAAGCTCCGCCGAAGCCGTTCTCGCCGGCGAAGGGATCGCGCTCGGCGACCTGCGCATCCCGGGGCTTCGCAGTCCCTATTTCGGAGAGGTCCCGCGGATGCTCTTCGTCGACGCTCGGGAATTCGTTCTCGGTCCGGTCGAGACGGACGAATCGGCCGCCGGCGCGAAGAGGTTCAAGCGTTTTCTGAGATTCTTCCTTCCGCGGGGTTCGTACGGGACGGTGCTCATCGGCGCGCTCGGCGCTCAGAGCAATTTCCGGTAGATCACCTTGTCGTCCCCGGGGGAATAGAAATCCTTGAGGAGCGCGTCGAGCTCGTACCCGAGGGATAGATAGAAAGCCCTCGTGTCCTCGTACTGGGCCTTGTAGGAAGTGTCGATGTAGATGCGGGTCCCCCCCGCTGCCCTGATCCGTCTCTCGGCTTCGCGCATGAGCGCCTTGCCGAGCCCCCTTCCCTGATATTCGGGATGCACGGCGATCCAGTAGAGGT
>JAPLKY010000069.1 GCA_026387805.1 Candidatus Krumholzibacteriia bacterium | reverse complement strand
ACGGGCAACCTGCACGCGAATGCCGTCGGAGCCGGGTGCGACTACTATCCGCGGCCGGCGCTGAAGATTTCCCCGAGTCTCGAATACCAGGACAGGGAGCGCGGCCCGCGGTTCCTGCAGTTCGGACTCGAGCTGGGCGTTCTCTGGTAGGAGAGACCTTTTCCTCTTTATTCGATCAGCAAGAAGGCATAGCGGTTCATCGCCCGAGTGTAATCGGAAAGGACCTCGATCGGATACCCGCACTGCCTGGCCGTCGAGAACACGTCCACGGCCAATGCTTCGGGCGCGGGGCGCGCCGATTTCGCCTGTTTGCATTCCGCTCTCGAGAGCGCGCATTCGCCGCAGAGATGGCAGGAGTCCATAAAGAGAAGGAACGCCTTCGGATGGCCCGAGAGGAACACCTCGCGCTCGAGCTTGAGGAGGGAGCCGTTGATCCTGGCCGCCCAGGGTCTCCGGTCTTCGGGCTTCTTCACCTTCTTCTCGAAATGGAATATCGCGGCGGCGCGGTACTCGTCGAAGAACTGCCGGCACTCCGGGACGGACGGAACGTTGGGAGGACAGCAGGCGTTCCTGCCGTAGCTCGCGCAGCCGTACGTGCATTTCATACGCACCCATTGCGCGACGACGATGCGTCCCGGCTCGATCAATTTGAAATCATCGAAGCCGTGCCTCGCGAACATCGTCTCAAGCTTCTTGTACGTTTTCATTCATCGATTCCTTTCTTCCGCGGCGAACCTCGAACAATCCAAGGGCGAGCCAGACCCCGATGCCGAGCAATCCGGCGTAGCCGCCGAGCAAGGGGTTGACGCCCGGAAAGAGCAATGCCCACGCGCCGAGTTTCTGGCTGTTGAACACGCCGTGAGCCCATCCGGCGATGATGGAGCTTCGATGACGCAATGTCAGCTCGTTGAGGTAGATTCCGAATGTCGACGTCAGACCGATGAACATCAGAGCTCCCGGGAGAGGGTGCCCCGGATACGTGAAACCGACGAGCACGAGCGGCAGATGCCAGAGCCCCCAAATCAATCCGAGCAGCGCATACGCCCGCGGCTTGCCGAGCGGCATCAGTTTCGGCAGCAGGTAACCGCGCCACCCCAACTCCTCGCCGAGCCCGAACAGACCGTTGAAGAACGGCGCAACGACGAGCGTCGCGAAGAAGATCGCGGGCCAGACGAGGTATGGGGAAGGCATCGGCGGCATCCCCGCCGTCGATTGCTTCGCGATCTGGTCCAGAAAGCTCGCGAACTTCCAGTCCGCCCGGCCGAGACCCATCAGCCACGTCAGCGAATAGATGACGAGGAAGCAGGCGGGAATGATCAGAGCGGCGGTTGCATAGGGCCGCCATGAACCGAAGCGCAGCCCCGCGATGCGAAAACCTTCGTGCGTGACCAGCTTGATGGTCAGCACAGCCGCGAGGCCGGGAACCCACATCACCGCCAGGATGACGTATTGACCCATGGACGCCGCGCCGGGAACAATCCGAAAGCCGCCGAGGATCAAAGCGCCCTCGATGGCGTATGTGACGATGAAGGTGATGGCGAGAAAGGAGAATATTCCCCTGCGGTCAACAGCCGTATTTTCGCGGAGCATATCTTTCATTGCATCGCCGCAACGGCAGGCGCTCGCCCCGGTCAAAGTCCAGGCGCGCCGAACACGACCCACAACACGGCCGCGTGAATCACGAATCCGACGGCAACCGCGGCCCAAAAGACCCGCGGCCTCACGAGGCGCCGCACGCGGAACAGAAGAACCGCCCCCAGCGGAATATAGATCGCGATTCCCGTCCACATGCCGGATACATAGTAGCGCACCGCGGCGCTCGCCGCAATGTGGCTCATGCCGTTCACGAGGAGGATGGCTCCGGCGCTCGCGAGCGTCCATAGCCATGACTGCCGCCTCCGCGCACCCCACGTGGCGACCGCGATGATCGCAAGACCGACAAAGTTCACGCCGAGGAAATCCGCGATCGAGAGCCTGAGGCCTCCCCGTTCGATCATCCATCCAAGGAGGCCGCGCCCCCCGTACGCCTCCTCTATTACATGGATCGCGTACGCCAGGGGCAGCAGCCAGACCCATCGTCCGACCGCCGCGTCCCGGCGTATGACGTTTTCAAGGTTCACAGAAGCGCCTTTTCCTCTCCGATCATGTACTGCAGGATGCCCCAGAAAAGAACCACGGTGGCGAGCCCGGCGATCGCCCAAAACTGGATCCGGTAGAAGGCGAACAGCTGGGCGAGAAATATGCTGACGAGAACGGCGCGGGCGAACATTCGATACGCGGCGAGCCGCGACCGCCGGATGCGCAGCAGTCCGAGAACGACGAAGGCGCCTACCGCGAGATCGGAGACGATCTCTCCCCAGTCCGCGAA
>JAPLKY010000292.1 GCA_026387805.1 Candidatus Krumholzibacteriia bacterium | reverse complement strand
GTTGATGAGCGACTTGGCGCCGTTCCCGCTCCCCGATTCGCTTACCGTGATGTTGACGCCCGGATTCTTGGACATGTAGTACTCGGCGAACGCCTTCGCGATCGGGCCGACCGTAGTCGAACCGTCGATGACGATCTTGTTCCCCTGGGCGAAGCCGGGAGCGCCCGCGAAGATGACGCAGAGAACTGCCGCCAGCATCGTCGCCATAAGAGCATTTCTGAATCTTTTCATCTCATTCTCCTTCCGTTCCATCGTTCCCTGATTATGCTCTACTGCCGTGAATTTCATGTTAGCAAATTGTTAGAATTCCGTTAGGGCATTCCTCATTCGCCTAGAACTTGACCTGGAAGTCCGCCTGGAGCCTGTTATAGTCGCTTCCGGTATCGCTTTCCTTGACGCCCTTCGTATCGACGAAGTACATGACGTCGAAGCTCGTTCCCTTCGCGAGGCCGTAGGAGAACGCGAGCTCGAGCCCCTTGCCGTTCGCGCCGCCGCCCCACGGATCGGAGTAGGTGAAGAGACCGAGGACCGCGTCGGCTTCGACCTTACGGTAGTTTGCCGAGAGCTTCATGGAGCCCTTGTCCTTGCCGTAGTTGAGCGTCCCGCCGAAGAGGTAGGCGGTGTTCAGGCTGTCGGCGCCGCTGTTGTTCACGTAGTCGCCGGTGAGCCTGAGCGATACCTTGTCGTTGACCTTGACGTCGATAACCGCCAGAGCCTCGATCAACTTGAAATCGGTCGCGTACCCGAAAACGTCGACCGTGTCCTTGCCGAGGGTCGTGTTGCCGGCCTTCACCGAGACGACCTTGGTGCCGGTTTTCATCGAGCTGTTGCCGTAGAAGCTCTCCGGGGTGTAAATGCCGGGCTGTCCCTTGGTCCGGTGGTATCCGTAGTAGGACGCGCCCGCCATCATGCTCACCGTGGCGGAAGGCTTCGCGTTGAACCCGGCCTGGCCGCCCGACATCCACTGCTCGTTGTCGGGATTGTTGTCGGTGAGGTAGAAGCCGGCGGCGTTCATGAAGATCTCCGCCTTTTTGCCCGCCGCGCTCTTGTACTTGAGCGCCACACCCTCGGGCGTGATGTCGTTGTCCCACACGAGCTGCGTCTTGTCGGCCGTCTCGAAGGGGAGTCTCATCTTTCCCGCCATCATGTTCAGGCCCGGCGCCTGCTTCGGGTGAAAATCGACGTAGGCGAGATCGAGCATTATGGTCTTTCTCGAGAATCCGCCCGTGAGCGTCTGATTCGTCGAAACGGGGTCGTCCGAGCCCGACGCGAGGCCGATCGTGGCGCTCCACGCCTCGTTGATCTCCGCGTCCGCGGCGATCCGGGCCCTGACGCGCCACCGGAAGTTGTCTTTCTTGTCCTGCTGCTGAATGAGCTCGTTGCGGAAGCGGACGTCCCCCTTCAGCTTGAGCTTCTCGTACCACTCGGCCGCGTTGGCGACCGCCGGCGCGAACAAGCAGGCGAGAACCACGAAAAGCGCGATTCTTCTCACTCTGGCACCTCCCTGTTTGAGACCGCTGACTGCTTCTGACGAATGATGTCCATGCCTCGATGCAACGACTTTCGCCACTAAGTATGTGGAATGCTCGTTAGGGTTTTGTGAGGGGGAAATGAGTTTATGATGAAGGTTCGGAAGGCCTCTCAGGCGCTCTTCGGCAGGTGAATCGAGAAGGTGGTCCCCGCGCCGGGCGCGCTCTCGACGGTGACCGTGCCGTCGTGCGCCTGAACGATGTGCTTCACGATCGAGAGGCCGAGTCCGGTGCCGCCGAGCTTTCTGCTGCGCGCCTTATCCACCCTGTAGAAGCGTTCGAAAATCCGAGAGAGATGCTCCGCTTCGATCCCGCAGCCCTTATCGGCGACGCGGATGACGACTTCGCTCGACAGCTCCTCCGCATCGACGCTCGCGGGACATCCCGGCTCGCTGTATTTGATCGCGTTATCGACGAGATTGATGATTGCCTGTTCGAGAAGCGCTGCGTTGATTCGGACGACGACGCCTTCGGGGCAGTTCACCGAAATCCGGATATCCCTGGCGTGCGCCTTCGGCTCGCACACCTGGACCGCCTCGAGGATGACGCCCCTGATCGGCGTGCTCTCGAGCGTGACCTTCTCCTCGCGCGCATCCCGTTCGACCCGCGAGAGGAGGAGAAGATCCTCGATGATCGAATTCATCCGGTCGGCCTGCTTCGCGACGATCTCGAGGAATTTCTCCGCGTCGCCCGGTTTCCGGATGGCCCCGTCGCGAAGCGTCTCGACGAAACCCTTGATCGAGGTTATCGGTGTCTTGAGCTCATGCGATACGTTGGCCACGAAATCGCGCCTGACGCCCTCCAGACGCTGGAGCCTCGTCACGTCGTTGAGCACCACCACCGCGCCGATCTTTTTCCCCTCGTCATCGAGGAGAAGCGCGCCGTGCGCCTGCAGAAACCGGTCCCCCTGCTCGCCGCGGATCACGATATCCCCCTCGACCGGTTCCGCCGTCGAGAGCGCCTTTGCGACAAACTCCAGTAGATATGGACTCCTCACGATCTCCTGAATGCTTTTCCCGATGGCTGCCTCGGGCGCGACGCCGAGGAACCGGGCGGCGGAACGGTTGATCCTCGTCAAGCGCTCGGCCGGATCGACGACGACGAGCCCCTCCACCATGCTCGAGAATACGGCCTCCTGCTCGCTGATCTGCCGCACCTCGGCCCGGATGCGCTCGTCGAGACGTTCGGCCATCTCGTTCAATAGCGCGGCGATGCCACCGATCTCCTCGAGACGGGAAACGGGGATCCGATAGCTCAGGCCCTCTGCCTCGAAACGTTCGACTCCCTCGCGGAGGTCTCTGAGGGGGCGGCTGATTCTGCGGGTCATACGGTAACTCACCATGCCCGCGACGAGAGCGACGACGACGAGCCCGAGGAACATTCTGAGATACATGCCTCGCAAGCTCTCGTCGATCATGCTCAGGGGAACGGACGCGCGAATGGCGCCGATGACCCCCCCGTCGCCTTTCAGCGGAACGGCGATGTACATCATTTTCATTTTCTCCGTATCGCTGAATCGCACCGACGAGCCGACCTCCCCCGCGAGGGCCCGCGCGATCTCGGAGCGATCGCCGTGATTGGGCATACTCCGGGGATCGGCGTCCGAATCGCCGATGACCCTGCCCGAAGCGAGTACCACCGTGATGCGGGCCTGCGCGGCCCTTCCGAGCGTCTTGCAGATCGAATCGACCGCCCCGCCGCCGGTGTCCCGTCCAGCGTCGGCGAGCTCGAGCTCGGCGAGGCTGGCCCGCGCGAGGAGACTCTCTTCGGTGCTCCTGAAGTAGAGCCGCTGCGCGACGTGCGAGGCGTACCAGGTCGCAGCCGCGAGCGAAAGCACGAGCATGACGACATGAAAGGGATAGAACTGCGAGAGCAGCCGTTTTCGGACCACTTAGTGCTCCTTGAACCGATACCCGACGCCGTGCACGGTTTCGATCTGCGCCCCGAGGGGACCGAGCTTCTTCCGAAGACCCGAGATATGCACGTCAACGGAGCGATCCGTGACGGCGTAGTCCTTGCCGCGCGCGCCGTCGATGATCTGCTGTCTCGTGAATACCCAGCCGGGCCGCCGCGCGAGGATATGGAGAATCCTGAACTCGGTCGAAGTGAGATCGGCTCTCTTGCCGCGCACCGTGACCTCGTGACGCCCCGGGTGCACGACGAGATCCTTGAGCTTGATGACCGCTTGTTCCTCGGCTGGGGCTTTCGTCTTTCTCCGAAGCACCGCCTTGATCCGGGCAAGCAGAACGCGCGGGCTGAACGGCTTCGTGATGTAGTCGTCCGCGCCGAGCTCGAGACCCGAGACGATATCGGCCTCTTCCCCGCGCGCCGTCAGCATGACGACGGGTATGTTCGCCGTGCGCGAATCGCGCTTGAGCGTGTTGCAGACCTCGAGCCCGTCCACCCCGGGCAGCATGAGGTCGAGAAGAACGAGGTCGGGCAGCTTCGATCGCGCCGACTTGATGGCGTCTTCCCCCGAGGTTACGCTCGTCACGCGGTATCCCGCCTTCGTGAGGTTGTAGCTCACGAGCTCGAGGATATCCTCTTCATCATCGACGACGAGTATGTGTTCAGAGGCCATATCTGCCCTCATTTCCCCCTCAAGGTTATCTCATTATGCCGCAAAGATAGTATTGAAATGTGAAGCATGCGTGAGGGAAATGTTAGTTTTCGGTTCGCGCGACGCGCTCTCACGGCCTTGCCGCTTCGCAAGCGTCCCCCTAGAACTTCGCCTGGACGTCGAGCTGCAGCCGCTCGTAGTCGGTTTCGAATCTTTTATCCGTGATGTTCTTCACGTCCAGGAACCACGTCGCGTTCAGATCGACTCCCTTTGCCGCCCCGCACGTGAAACCGAGCTCCCATCCCTTGCCGCCCGTTCCGCCGCCGATGAAATCCGAGTCGGTGAAGGCGCCGATCACGGCGTCCGACTCGAGGCGCCGATAGTTCGCGGAGAGCTTCAGCGCGCCCCGGTCCCGGCCGCGGCTCGCCGAGCCGCCCGCGAGCCAGCCGACGTTGCGATCCTCCGCCCTGATGTTATTCACGTATGTTCCGAAAAGAGCGAAATCGGCCCACTCCCGCAGTCCGAAATCGACAACGCCGAGCGCCTCGATAATATTGAAATCCCGCGCGTACCCGCGATAGTAATAGGAATATCCTCCGATCTCGGTCGTCCCTCGCCAGAGCTGCGTCGTATTGCCGTAGAAATCGGACGGCCGGTAGAAACCGAATCTCCCGATCGCTCCCTCGTAATTGAAGTATCCCGCGCCGATCGTGAGGCCGACCCCGCGCGGAAGCTTCGCGTCGAGCCCCGCCTGGCCTCCGAGCATCCAGGCCTCGCCGAGATCGTCCGGATCGGTATCCCTGATATCGAACATGGCGCCGTTCAGGAAGACTTCGGCCCTCGCGCACGCCGCGCGCCGGTATCTGAGCGCGAGCCCTTCCGGCGTGAGGTCGTTGTCCCACATGAGCTCGGTCTTCGCGGCGACCTCGAAGGGCAGGTTCATCTTTCCCGCGATGAGGTTGAGCCCCGCGATCGCTCCCGGGTGAAAATCGACGAAGGCGAGATCGAGCATGATCCCTTTTCGCGAATAGCCGCCGGTGAGCGTCGCGTTGGTCGAGACGGGATCGTCCGATCCCGTGGCGAGGCCGAGGCCGACGCTCCAGCTCCCGTTCGCCTCTCCCATGGCGCGGAGGCGCGCGCGGATGCGGTCGCGGGAATCGTCTTCCTTGTACTCCACCTTGATCATCTCGGCGCGGTAGCGGAAGTCCCCCCCTAATGTGATCCTCTCGTACCATTCGGCCGCGCCGGCCGCGGACGAGAGGAGCAAGAGGCAGAGAGCCGAGAGGACGATATGCATTCTCACGAAGGGAACCTCCTTGGCCTCAGGTTTCGAGCCCCTGGCTCCTCTTGATCTTGTACAGGCTCTCGATGAAATCCGTTCCCGCGTATCCCGCGAGCCCGGCGATCTTCCAGTTGCCTTCGCAGAGCGCGCCCGCGAAGCCCCCTAAGGCCGCCGAGACGAATACGGAGAACAGCATATACCCGACGCGCAGCTTCTCGTTGCGCTTGTTCCGCTCCATGTACTTGAGGATTCCGACGAGCGCCCGCACGGCGCCGCCGGCGGCTCCCACGAGAACCATCGTCGCCACGGAACCCGGAGCGCAGAATGCCGTCATCGAGAACCCCCCTTCATTCCGAGAGCATTTCTTCCAGTATCTCCACCGAGTCCTTCACGAGCTTCGAGCACACGGTGCCGAACAGGCCCAGCTGCTTCGCGCGCTCGTGCCCCTCGTGCGTGCCGATATCGCAGCCGAGGAGATCGCGGCACGCGATCGAGCCGTTCCGCGCCATGAACCGCTTCACGAACTCGAGGGCGATGACGTACGTTTTCTCTTTCGTTTCCTTGTCCGCGGGGCGGGCGCTCCCGCGCGCGAGCCCGAGCGCCATGAACGCTCCCGTCACGACGCCGCACGTCCCCCCCATGCGCGCCATCCCGCCGCCGAAAGCGGTCGCGATCCTCGCGGCCGTCTCCTCATCCAGCCCGAGCCCGGGCGCGACGGTTGAAAAAGTCGCCTGCGCGCAGTTGAAGCCATCCGCGAAAACCGACGCCGCATGATCCGCTTTCTTCATTCCCTGCACCTCCCGCCGGGATAAATGGTCGGGGCGACTGGATTCGAACCAGCGACCTCCTGCGCCCAAGGCAGGCGCGCTAACCGGACTGCGCTACGCCCCGACACGTTCACGTTATGTAATGCCGTCCGCGGGGAACATGCCGAATATACGGGCAATTGCGCGCCGCTTCAAGCCCGCTTCCCGGTGGTCACCTCGCGATATATTCTCTCTATCTCTCCGTAGTGTTTCTCCCGCCCGTAGTGCCGCTCGGCCTTCTCGCGCCCGCGCCGTCCCATCTCCTCGCGAACGCGACGGTCGCCGAGCATCCGCCGCAACGCGGCGGCGAGGGCGCCGGCGTCTCCCGCGGGAGCGAGAAGCCCGTTCACTCCGTCATCCACCATCTCGGGAATGCCCCCGATCCGCGAGGCGACGACCGCCTTCGATGAGGCGAACGCCTCCATCACGGTGTACGGAAGATTCTCGTACCAGCGGGAAGGAAGAACGACGAACTGCGATTCGGCGATGATCCTCCTCAACTCCTCGCCGCGCCGGTATCCCGCGAACTCCACGCGGTTCGCGCCGAGCTCCCGCGCCAGCGCCTTGAGACTCTCCGCCTCGGGCCCGTCCCCGACGACGAGGAGGCGTCCCGCGTCGAGAGACGCCATCGCCCGGATGAGAACGTCGAGCCCTTTCTCCTGCGAGAGTCTTCCGACGTAGCAGAAATAATCCTTTTCGGGAAGCCCCGCGAAACCGGCGAGGTCCGCGAAATTCGGGACGCAGTCGATCCGCGCCGGATCGAATCCTCCCTCGAGGAGCTTCGACTTCAGAAAATTGCTCGGCGTGATGAAGCGGTTGATTCGCGAAGGAAGGCGTTCGAACCGATCGTAGAGCGTCGAAAGCATCGCCGCACAGCTCGCCGCAAGGCTTCCCTTCTTGCATCGCTGGAAGATCGCCTGTTAGAAGCGGTTCGGGATGCAGCGCTCGCAGATCTCCCCTCTGCTCAGGAGCGACGTATTGGGGCAGATGAGCCGGTAATCGTGAAGCGTCCATACGATCGGCACGCCGCGTTTGCGGAGCGGGGAAACGATCGACGCCGTGAGATGCGCGTGTATGTTATGGAAATGCGCCACGTCGGGCTTCACCTCGTCGGCGAGGGCGGCGATCTTTCGCCGCGCTTCGCCGTTGTGGATGCTCCTTGTCGCGACCTTCCACGCGGCCCCCGGCGAAGATCTGCGCAGGAGCTCGGGGAAATCGATCTCGCTCACGAAGAAACGCGCATACGGGGACGGGAGATTCCGGGGATTCTCCATCGCGAACGGTACGACCTCGTGCCCCTTTTCCTCGAGCAATTTCGAGAGGGAAAGCATATAGGTCGAATCGCCGCCGCGATGGTAGTAAAAGGTCTGAACCATGAGGATGCGCACCGCTCGAACCGCCTCCTGTCGAATCCGCGCGAACAACAGGCCCCCCGAAGACCTTACGGTAACCGAAACAGGGACTTAAACACAAGAAAATGCGAAATTGACATCGGTCCCCCGCAATGATATCTTTCCTATTATTGCAATGGAAAGTGGTCTAAAGGAGGAACCATGACCAAGTTCAGTATCCGCGCGTTGATCGCCTTGGCCATATTCGCCGCGGGCTTTTCGGGATGCTCGCAGGAAGGAACTCTGGTCATCAAAAATAGCGCCGTGACGGAATTCTCCGGATCCGTGGACGGCACTCAGGTGACGATCGACCCGCAGGATTCGTACGAGACGACCGTTTACATCGGAAAGAGCCTCGCGGTCATCGGTCCCGATCACGTGCCCGTCATTGTCGCGGGCTACGCGACGACCAGGCGCGCCTTCAGCGAAGAAATTGCGGTCAAGAGCGGAGAAACGACGACGTTCCGGATAACCGACGACGCCGGCGCCTTGATCTTCACGAATATTCACAATCGCACGGTGAACGAGATCGCGGCAAGAGCGTGCGGCGCCGCCGATTTCGGCCCGAATCTCCTCGAAGAAAAGAGAACGATCCCTCCGGGATCCACGCGAACGATCCAGCTCGGAGCGGGTTGCTGGGATATCCAGGTCAATTACGACCGGGATGAGATCAAGGAAACCGTGACCGATATTGACGTCGCAATCGGCCAGCTCATCGAGATCAATTGGGCTCCGGGCTACATCTACGTGCCTGTCACGCCGCCGGCTCCGTCGGCGTCCGCGCGATAAGGAATCGCGATTAACGGGGCTCCCCCCGTTGAGTATAGAACGTGAGTTCAGCGCAAGAGACCGTTGAGACAATTTCGGCGGAGGATGGAATTGAAAACGATAAAGACTCTCTCGATCGCGGGCGCGCTTCTTCTGTGCTGCGTCGTCTATTCGGGTACGGCTTCCGGACAGGCGGTGCGGAAACAGTACGTCGCCGACATCGGAGCGGCCTTCACGCAGGCCACGGTGACCAAGGCCCAGGGAGGCATGCTCGGTCTCGACCTCTCGGCGGGAAAGATGTTCACCAACGGCCTCTCGGTGGGTTTCATGGTCGGCTATGACGTCGTCTCGTACCAGAAGGACGAGGAGATCTACGAACGGCTCGCGATAGTTCCCATTCTCGCACGGGCGAAATACTACTTCACGCTCTCCTCCGCGATGCAGCTGCACGCGATGGCGGGGGGCGGCGCCTATCAAACGATTCCCCACCTCGGCACGATCCCGATCGGCGGCGTATCGAGGGCCGAGCTGAGACCCGGCGGCTCGATCGGCGTCGGTTTCGACTGGTGGGTCTTCGGTTCCCAGGGCCTCGGGGCGGAGTTCGAATATAACTTCTTCGACTCGGGCGCCGAGGATCTCTTCTCATACTTCTCCCTGCGCCTGAATTACAGCATCATCAAGATGTAAGGGATCGATTCGATGCACACGCGAAAACCCCCGCCTCTTCGAGGGGCGGGGGTTTTCTTTCGCCCGCGAAGCGCGGCGCCGGCGCGCGGTGCTCACGCCCTTTTGAGCCACTTGAAGACTTCGCGCAGATCGGGGCGCTTCCCGTACATCAGAATTCCGACGCGGAAAATCTTCGCCGAGAGAACGCCGGCGATGTAGATGCTCGCGAGCAGGATCGCGACCGAGAGCGCGATCTGCCAGGCGGGCGGCATGAGGATGTTGATCCTCATGAACATGAGAATGGGCGCGAAGAACGGGATCAGCGAGAGGACCGTCGAGAACGTCCCGTCCGGATTCTGCATGACGGCGAGCGGTATCAGAAACGTGACCATGAGGCACATGGAAATGGGCGTCTGGAGCTGCTGCGCCTCCTGATCGGTGTTGCAGATGGCACCGATGCCCGCGAACATCGTCGAGTAGAAGAGAAAACCGAGCACGAAGAAGAGCACGAAGAACGCGATCGTGGCCGGCTCGAAGCTCACGAACTGGGCGAACTGCCCCGAGGAGAGCGCATAGGAGGATATCCCGATGGCGAAGATCCCCCATATCGCGTACTGGGTGAGCCCGACCGCTCCGACCCCCATGATCTTCCCCGCCATGAGGTCGAACGGCTTGAGGGACGAGAGAAGCACCTCGACGACCCGGTTGTTCTTCTCCTCGATGATGCTCCGCTGGACCGCTATCCCCCAGAGGAGGATCGTCATGTAGAGAATCATGATGAAGACGAAGCTCGTCAGGAACGTCTGCTCGAATCCGCCCGCTTTCTCCCCTCCCTTGAGCACCTGCACCGTCTCGACTTTAACGCGTCTGAGCATCTCGGTGACCTTGGCGTATTCGAGGCCCTGCACGGCGAGGCGCTTCGCGACCACCGTCTCGTTGAGCGCGTTCTCGATGCGCTCGAGGGTCCGGATGTTGCTCACCTTCTTGCCGAAATAGGTCGCCGTTCCCTTTTCGACCATGTCCGGCGGAAAGACGATATAGCCCTCGATCGCGCCCGCGGCGACCTCGGCGCTGAGTCCCTTCTTCACGCCGTCGAGCTGATCCCCCGTCGCGGGCACGTTCCGCAGAACGAACATCCTCGAACCGTCGGAGAGCGTGTCGTCGAGCGATGCCTCGAAGCCGGCGTAGAGCGACCGAGTGATGTCGACGACCGCCAGGACCGTGCGGCCTTCGGGCGCGTTCTTCATGAGAAGCCCGGGCACGAGAATCCATCCGGCCATGAGGACGGGGCCAAGGATCGTCCCGATGAGAAAGCTCTTCTTTCGGACCCGGTCGAGGTATTCCCGCTTAGCGACCTTGAGCAGCTTCATCGTGCACTTCGCCCCCTTCCGCCTTCACCTTCGCGATGAAGATATCGTGGAGCGACATCTCCCCGATCTCGAATTTCTCGACCTTCCCGCCCTCGAGCGCATGGCGGAGAAACAGGTTCGTGTCGGTGCCCGCGGCGAGCGTCACGGTGAGCTCCTGCCCGAAGGTGCCGACGTGCTCGACCCCCGGGTGCCGCTCGAGGTGAGCGGGGTTGCCCGAGAACCGGAGCGTGACGACGTTCTGGCCGAACTGCATCTTGATGTCGGCGAGCGAACCCTCGAGTATCTTTCTGCCCTTGTTGATGAGGCAGATCCGCTTGCAGAGCTTCTCCACCTGCTCCATGACGTGCGTCGAGAGCACGACGGCGCGCCCGTCCTGCTGCAGCTCTTCGATAATCTCCTTGAAGATCTCCGTGTTGATCGGATCGAGCCCCGTGAAAGGCTCGTCGAGAAGGACGAGCTTCGGTTCGTGGAGCACCGTCGCGATGAATTGGACCTTCTGCTGCATCCCTTTCGAGAGCGATTCGACCGTTTTGTCGGCCCAACCGCCGAGATCGAGGCGCTCGAGCCACTTCCTTCCCCGCGCGCGCGCGACCCGCGCGGGCACTCCCTTTATCTCGCCGAGAAAGACGAGGTGATCGAGGATCTTCATCTTCCGGTAAAGCCCGCGCTCCTCGGGCAGGTAACCGATCGAATCCTTGATGCGCTCGCTGAACGGCTCGCCGAAGACACGCACCTCCCCCTCGTCGGGCTCGATCACTCCCATGATCATCCGTATCGTCGTCGTCTTCCCCGCGCCGTTCGGGCCGAGAAGCCCGAAGATGCCGCCGGGCTCGATGCGCAGCGAGAGCGCGTCGACGGCCGTTATTCCGTCGTACCGTTTCGTGATGCCGAAAAGCTCAAGCAATGCGATTCCTCCTCGGATTCAGCGTTTCGCGGCGACGCCGCAGTCGCGCATGAGCATGTGTTTCAGCTCGACAAACGCGCGATAGCGATGGCTCATCGCGTTCTTTTCGCCGGGAGCCATCTCGGCGAGCGTTATTCCCCGTTCGGGCACGAGGAACACCGGATCGTAGCCGAAGCCGTTCCCTCCCCGCGGAGACCGGGCGATCCGGCCGTAGAGAAAACCCTCCGCGGCGAGACCCTTGCGCGCCGCGCCGGGCGCCGGATAGAGGACGGCGGCGCAATGGAAACGCGCGCCCCGTTCCTCGTCCCGCACGCCGGCGAGCTCATCGAGGAGCTTCGCGCACCGGCCGTCGTCGGTGAGCCCCGGACCGCCGTAGCGCGCGGAGCGCACGCCGGGGGCGCCTCCGAGCGCGTCGACCTCGAGCCCCGAATCGTCCGCGAGGGAGGGGCACCCCGTGGCCCGGTGCACACCCTTCGCCTTCGCGACGGCGTTCTCGAGAAAGCTGTCCCCATCTTCGACCGGTTCGGCGAAGGGCGGAAAATCGAGCGACTCGAGGAGCTCGACGTCGAGGCCGGCGAGAATCGCGCGAATCTCGCGGATCTTGCCCCGGTTCCGCGTCGCGAGCACGATCCTGAGACTCACGTCCCGCTCCCGTTCATGAGGACCGTCTCGAGATCGACACGCTCGACGCGCTCCATCTCTCTCCTGAGAAACCGCTCACCCACCTCTTTGAAGAGGTACGGAATGTCGGTCACGTACACCGTGATGCCTCCGGGACGATCGAGATCGCTCCGGAGATCGTTCTTCGCGAGGACGCGTTCGACCTCGGCGGCCGTCTCGTGCGCCGAATCGACGAGCGTCACTTTCTCCCCGACGACCTTCGATATGACGTTCTTGATGAGGGGATAGTGCGTGCAGCCGAGCACGAGGGTGTCGGCGTCGAATCCCGCCAGGGAATCGAGGTACCGCCGCGCGGTGAGACGGGTGATCTCGTCCTCGTGCCAACCCTCCTCGACGAGAGGGACGAAGAGCGGGCAGGCGCGCGACCAGATCTTGATCGCGGGATCGAGCTCGTAAAGGGCGTCTTCATACCCGCCGGAGCGGATCGTCGCCGTCGTGCCGATGACGCCGACGCGCTTCGTTCGCGTCGAGCGCGCCGCGGCGCGGGCGCCGGGGAGAAGCACGCCGACGAGCGGCATGCGTTCCTCCCCGAGAAGCTTCGGAAGCGCGACGGAGGAAGCCGTGTTGCACGCGACAACGATCATCTTGACGTTCTTGCGCTTGAGGA
>JAPLKY010000325.1 GCA_026387805.1 Candidatus Krumholzibacteriia bacterium | reverse complement strand
GGTGGCGGACACGATGGATACTCATTACGAGAGGATCATGAGCGATACGCGCGGCGTGTATCGCGAGCGGCGCGACATCCTCGCCGGTCATCTCGAGCGGGCGGGGTTCTCGTTCGCGATGCCCCGGGCGACCTTCTATTTCTGGATTCGAACGCCGGCGGGCGAGGGCTCGATGGAGTTCTGTCGCTACCTGCTCGAGGAATGCGGCGTCGTCGCCGCGCCGGGCGTCGGCTTCGGCGAAAAGGGGGAAGGCTATTTCCGGCTGTCGATAACGGCCGATACGGAGACCGTTCGCGAAGCGGGGCGGAAGATGGAAGCGTTGGGCGCGCGCAACACGAAGGGATAGGGAGGGACCCATGCTCGAGGAGAAGATCGTTCTCAGGGGGATCACGGTATTCGGATACTACGGCGTTTCCCCCATGGAGAGGGAGATCGGGCAGAAGCTCGAGCTGGATATCGAATTCCATCACGATTTCACGAAGGCATGCATCACGGATGCCCTCGAGGACACGGTGAACTACGAGCGCGTCTACGCGAAGGTCATGGAAACGGTCGAGGGCAACCGGTTCAATCTTCTCGAGACCCTTGCCGACGCTATATGCCGGGCTATCCTCGACAATTTTCCCGTCGTGAAGTCGATCAGGACGACGATACGCAAGCTCACCCTGCCGTTCCCCAATACGCTCTCACACGTCGAGGTGGTCGTTGAGCGCACGGCGCAGGACGCCTGAAAGAACGGTCGTTCTTTCTCTCGGCTCGAACCTCGGTCCCCGGGAAGAACATATCCTCGCCGGCGTTTCGAGGCTCGAGGGGGCCGGCGGCCTGAGGCTCGAAGCATTGAGCTCGCTCTACGAGACCTCTCCCGTCGGCATCGCCACGAGCCGTGCCTTCATCAACGCGATTCTCATCGTGGGAACCGCCCTTCCGGCGAAGGATCTCCTGGCCGTGTGCCGCGAGGCCGAGCGCGCGGCCGGAAGAACGGCGGACGGACCCTCACGCGATCGCCAACTCGACGTCGATATCGTATTCTGCGGGGACGAGGTGATCGACGAGCGCGATCTCGCGATCCCGCACCCGCGTTTTCACGAGCGCCTCTTTGTCCTCGTGCCGCTCGCCGAGATTCGCCCGGCGTTTCGCGTGCCTCCGTCGGGAAAGGCGATCGCGGATTATCTTCGATCCTGCGGGGGGGACGCATGGGCGAGAAAGGTATCCGGCCGCTCATGGATTCGTTGAACTTCTTGAAAACAAAATAGTTGGAATGAGGTTGACAGTAGGTCGGTTTTCCAATAGTGTGAAAGTATGAAAGATCTCAAGGGCAGGCTCGCCGCAAACGGGGTTCGTTTCATCGCGGTCGAGGGGAATATCGGAGCGGGGAAAACGACGCTCGCGAGACTCATCGCGGAGGAGTCGCTCGGCGCCCTCTTTCTGGAAGAGGTGGATGACAATCCGTTCATCTCGAAGTTCTATCATGATCGGAAGGCGTACGCGTTCCAGGCGCAGCTTTTCTTCCTCCTCAACCGTTTTCGGCAGCAGAGCGATATCTCTCAGCGGGATCTCTTCTCCGAGCTCATCGTTGCCGACTACCTGTTCGCCAAGGACAGCATTTTCGCCAATGTCGTTCTCGAAGACGACGAGCTCGTGCTCTACAACAGACTCCTCGAACAGCTCAAGGGAAAGATCGTGAATCCCGATCTCGTCATCTATCTCCAGGCGTCTCCCGGCGTCCTCCTCGACCGGATCCGCAGGCGGGGGAGAAGCTACGAGAAGGGAATCACGGAGGAGTACCTGAGCGGTTTGAACGACGCCTTCAACCATTTCTTCTTCCACTACGAGGACTCGCCGCTGCTCATCGTCAATACCGACCGGCTCGATTTCTCGGCGAGCCGCGAGCACCTCGAAGATCTTTTCGCGAGAATCACGGACCGATTCACGGGCACGCGATTCTACGTGCCTTCGTGGGAGCCGGGGTTGTCATGAGAGACAAGGTAACGAAGAACACGATCCTCGATATGAAAGCGAAGGGGGAGAAGATCGTCTCCCTCACCTCCTACGATTACCTCTGCGCGAAGATAGTCGACGAATCGGGAGTCGACATGATCCTCGTCGGCGATTCTCTCGGGATGGTCGTGCTCGGTTTCGAGAACACGCTTCCCGTCACGATGGAGGAGATCATCCACCACTGCAAGGCGGTGGCGCGCGGCGCGCAGTTCCAGGTCGGGACCGTTCGTCTCGCTCACGCCGCCCGCCGG
>JAPLKY010000373.1 GCA_026387805.1 Candidatus Krumholzibacteriia bacterium | reverse complement strand
GTCGACGCTGACCGGACCGGCCGTCGTCGATCATGCGTACCGCCCACTTGTAGAAGACGAGATTCTCGAAGGGGAGATCCGCATAGACGGTAAACCGCAGGAGCGCCCCCTGCAGGCCCGCGAGATCTCCCGGGGGAATCGTCCCGTTCTGGTTGCTGTTGCAGGCGGTCGAGAAGCGCTTCAAGTCGATCACAGGAGAAATTACGATCTCGTTCTGGCACCGCTCCTTGTAGCCGCCGGCACCCATGCAGAACGGCGTGACCCAGATCCCCGGCCACGGATAGCTTGACGCCGGAATCAAGGAGCCGAGGAAGAAGATGATCTGAGTCGCCATGTTGTCTCCGCAGGGGTCATTGTCGGTGAGATTGTTCTTCAGGCCGGAGTATAGCCCGAAAGATCCCTCTATCCACGTGTTCCAGATACCCGCGCCCTGCTGCCCGACGGGAGCGCTCTCGCAGTCCTCGTAGGAGAAGAGCCCGACGGAGTCCGACACGCAGAGGCTGTCGACGATGCATGCTCCATCGCTGTTGTAGAGGCCGTCCTCGTCGCTCCCCGCCTCGTCCGACGTAAACCTGAACCGGAGCTTCGTCCGCGTGAACGCACCGGGGATGAAGAACTCCTCGGTCGCGCTTCCCTGCCCCGTATACGTGGCGAGCTCCTGCCAGTCACGGCAATGGGCGTCGTACTCGACAACGACGAAATCGTGGTCGGGCTCGAGATCGTACGCGATTTTGTACGCGAAGGTTATCGGGCCGAAATGCGGAAGCGGCAAGCCGGAATCGCAACAGCCGTAGTCCGTCTCGAGGATTTGACGCCAGTTGTTCCCGTATCCCGGCGCGCTCTGCCACAAGCAGAGGTACGGATCCGCCGGATTCGGCCGGGCGCCGCACCAGAGGGATTTCGTCCCTTCGAGCGGCACGAGACCACCGCCAGTCCCGCCGCCGAGCCCCGCGAAATCGTCGACGTGCCAGAATGCGCCCTTTTGCGCGGTGTTGTCGTACCGCGTCCACCCCTGCCAGTTCATCTGCTCGAAGGTGTACCACACGAGGCAGTAGGTATCGACCGCGGCCGCTTCGTTCAGACCCCTAAGCCCCGGATCGACGAGCTCCGGATATTCTCCGGAACCTCGGGCCCGCTCGAAGCGCGGCTCGCGCTCAATCGGCTCCTGCGCCGCTGCCGAGATTGTGAGGAATAAAAGAACCGACGCCCCGATTAAAGCTCTTCTCATAAGACCCCCCTCTTATGAAAGACCTCCGCGAGGTTCGCCGCAATCGAATTGCCGCTTGATCAACAGCCCTATTTAATCATAATTTGAGGATTTTTTCAAGCAAAACTTATTGTCTTATATATAATAAGACGGTCGCGGCCCGTCTCTCCCCAAAACGAAACGGGCGCCCTGATCGATCGATCCGGGGCGCCCGATATTTCTCGCGGCCCGAGCTTGGGCTATTTCAGGTATGCCCGCTCGCTCCTCAGCGCGAAGCTCTTCTCCGTTATCGCCTTCTGCGTGATGAGAATCCCCTGGAGATGCTCGACCTCGTGCTGCATGAGCGTCGCGAGCTTGCCCTCGAGATAGAGGCTTCGCTTCTGCCAGTTGACGTCGCGGTACTCGACCTTGCAACGGCGATAGCGCTTGACCTGAACGAGAAGGTCGGGGCAGCTCATGCAGTTGTCCCACACAAGCGTCTTTCGGCGGCTCCGCAGCTTGATCACCGGATTGATGAGAACGACCGGCTCGTTGACGTGCATGTAGACGATTCTCTTCATAACGCCGATCTGCGGCGCGGCGATCGCGCGCCCCCATCCGTACTCGTCGCGGAACTCCATGAGCGTATCCGCCAGATCCTCGATCACGCTCTTGAGATCCTCGAGCTCCTCGTGCTTGACCTTGCTCGATTCCTCGTAGAGCTTGGGATTTCCAAGATAAAGAAGGTCCCGTACCGCCATACCGCTACCTTTCTGCTCCGACTGTTTCCCGCTCACCGTCCGTCTGCCGCGGCGCCGCAGACATCCCGCTCCCTGTTCCAGGGGGCCGGATATTCGCCCGTCCAGCAGTAGAGGCAGAGCTTCTCCTTCGCGAGACCGATCGCCGCGACCATATCCTCGAGCGTTTGATACCTGAGCGTCGTCACCTCGAGGTCGCGGGCGATCCAGTCCACCATCGCTTTATACTTGTCCGATCGCGAATCCGTGTATTCCGAGACGTCGTCGATATCGCGCCCTTCGATCGCGCGAATCGCGCGGCGAGCGGCGAGCTCGTCCGCGCTCCGCGTCGAGAGATTGAAGCGGCACGGGAACATGAGCGGCGGACACGCGGGCCGCGCGTGCACCTCGCGGGCGCCGGCCTCCCAGAGCTTTCTCACCGTATAGTTCTTGAGCTGCGTGCCGCGTACGATCGAATCCTCGCATATCACGATTCGGTTGCCCTTGATGACCTCCGCGTTCGGGATGAGCTTCATCTTCGCGACGAGATCGCGCGTGTCCTGCGAGGGGGGCGTGTAGCTGCGCCCGTACCCCGGCGTGTACTTCACGAGAGGCCGCCGGAACGGCTTCTTCGACTCCATCGCGTAGCCGAGCGCGTGGCCGATCCCCGAATCGGGAATGCCGGCGACGACGTCCACCTCGATGTCCCGGTCGCGCCGCGCGAGGCACTGCCCGCAGCGCTCGCGAACGGTCTCGACGTTGATTCCCTCGTAGCTCGACGTCGGGAAGCCCGTGTAGATCCAGAGAAACGCGCAGATGTTGTTCGAAGCGCCTCCCGAGCGCAGCCGACGGATGCCGGTCTCGCTCACGAGAACGATTTCGCCCGGCTCCAGGTACTCTTCGACGGCGAACCCGAGGTTCGCGAACGCGCTCGTCTCCGACGCGACGGCCCATTCGTCTCCGCGCCGCGCGACGGCGAGGGACGAATATCCCATGCGGTCGCGGGCCGCGTAAATCCCGTCCTTATGCAGCAGCAGCAGCGAGCACGATCCGTCGATCGACTCGAACAGGTGTTCGATGCCGTCGGCGATATCCTTCCCCCGCGTGATGAGCTTCGCCGCGAGCTCGGTGAGGTTGACGAACCGATTGCCGCCGACCTCGCTGAACGAAAGCCCCTTCGCGAGCAGATCGTCGACGAGCTCGCGGGCGTTGTCGATGTAGCCGTCCGTCGCGATGCAGAAGGGGCCGAAGCTCGACTTCAGATAGATGGGCTGCTCGTCGAGCGCGCTGATGACGCCGATGCCCTTCGATCCGCGCAGGCGCGCGCGGTCCTCGTAGAATTTCGATTTGAACTGGCTCTGCCCGATGTTGTGGATCTGGCGCGTGAAATCGTCTTCCAGCACGGCGAGGCCGCCGAACTGCGTCCCCAGGTGCGAATGATAATCGGTTCCGTAGAACAGAACATCGGAGCATTCGTTCCTGGAAACGATTCCGAAAAGCCCGCTCACGATGTACCTCCAATTTCTCGGAATATGATACTGGGTTGCCCGACCAGAGAAGTATGGACATATGATATCCGTTCCCCCGAAATATCTCAACGAGAAATAATGCTTGTTGAACCGAAAAATGAGCCTTTAAAGTGGGGGGGAACCGAGGAGGGAGTCTCATGCCGGAAAAGGCGGGAGCGTCCGCTTTCGTGCCCCGGCGCACGATCTATATCTTTCTCTTCCTGTTGTGCCTCGCCGCATACCGGGGCATCCTCGACAACCGGCTCTTCAACGACGACTTCTCCTGGCTCAAGGCGGCCCGGTACGACATGACCGCGGCCAATCTCTTCTCCTTTCGGGTCGTCGATTTCTTCCGGCCGTTCGTGAATCTCTCCTTCTATATAATGGAAAAGGCCCGGCCGGGGAACGTCCCCGTGCACTATGCTTTCAGCATCCTCCTCCATTTCCTTTGCACGGCGCTGGTTTTCCGTCTGATCCTGAAGCTCCTCGGAAACGAGCGCCTCGCCGCCGCGGCCGCCGCGCTCTTCGCCGTCACGAGCGTCCATTCGGCGGCCGTCATGTGGATCAGCGCGAGGACCACGCTGCTCTCCACGTGCTTCCTGCTCGCCTCGCTCAACGTCCTTCTCGCCCGGGCGGCAGCGGCGCGGCTTCGCCTCGCCGTCTCGATCGCGCTCTATATCCTCGCCCTCGCCTCCAAGGAGGAGGCGATCGCGGGAGTCTTCCTCGTCGGGCTCCTGTTCGCGCTGAAGAAAAGAGACGCCCCGTCCGGAAGTCCCGACGGGA
>JAPLKY010000093.1 GCA_026387805.1 Candidatus Krumholzibacteriia bacterium | reverse complement strand
GATGGAGCTCGTGCGGGCACGGCATCGTGTGTTTCCCATCGGGCGTCTGGACAGGCAGACAACAGGGGTATTGCTGTTCACCAACGACGGCGATCTCGCGTACCGGCTTACGCACCCGCGCTTCAAGATCGAGAAGACGTATCGTCTGACCGTCGATGGAATCGTGGGCGAGGATACGATCTCCGCTATCCGGTCGGGGGTCGATCTCGACGGGTATCGAACGAGGTCTTGCAAGGTAGAGATCGTCGAGCGCCGCGCCGGCGCGACGACGCTCGAAGTGCGCCTCACGGAAGGACGAAAGCGGCAGATCAGGAGAATGTTCGCGCTCTTCGATCATCGAACGATCGAGCTTGCGAGAACCGCGCTCGGCGACCTTCGCTTCGACGATCTGGTTCCGGGCGCGATGCGGCTTCTGTCGAAACGCGAGGAACGAAGACTGCGGGAGCTTGCGGGATTGGCGCGAGAAGGGGAGGAGTAAACGTCATGTCGATCATGGATCTCATGAGACCGCACCTGAAGAACGTCAAGCCGTACGTGCCGGGAAAGCCGATCGAAGAGCTTCGCAGGGAGCGAAACTTCGATGGCGAGATCATCAAGCTTGCTTCGAACGAGAATCCGTACGAACCGATCGAAGAGGTCAGGCGGGCGATAATCGACGAACTCTCCCAGGTCAACCGGTATCCGAACTCGGGCTGTTTCTATCTCTGTGCCGAGCTCGGGAAATATCACGCCCTTCACGCGAATCAGATCTTCATCGGAAACGGATCGAACGAGATCATCGACCTCATCGTGCGGGCGTTCGTCAATCCGGACGATGAGATCGTCTATCCATGGCCGAGCTTCATCGTATATCCGATCGTGAGCCAGCTCGCCGGGGTCAAGGCGGTCGAGGTGCCGCTCAGGGATTATCGTCTCGATTGCGCGGCGATGCGCGAGGCCGTGACGTCCAAAACGAAGATCGTCTTCATCTGCAATCCGAACAACCCGACGGCGACCTACATTTCGAAGAGCGAAGTGGATCGATTCCTCGACGGCCTCTCCGAGGACGTGCTCGTCGTTTTCGACGAGGCGTATTACGAATATGTCGCCGCGAGCGACTTCCCTGATACGATTTCTCTCATCAAGGATCGGCCCAACGTCATCGTGCTGCGCACGTTCTCCAAGATCCATTCACTTTCGGCCGTGCGAATCGGCTATTCGCTCTCGCACGAAGACGTCGTTACCTGCCTCCATAAGGTCAGGCAGCCGTTCAACGTGAACAGCATCGCGCAGGGCGCGGCGATCGCGGCTCTCAGGAACATGGACAAGATCGCGGTCAGGGCGAAGGAAAACAGGGACGAGCTGCGATTCATGCGCGAAGAGCTGCAGAAACTCGGATTCGTCATTCCCCCGTCCCAAACGAATTTTCTGCTCGCCGTTCCTCCGCACGGGAGCGGAGCCATCGTCGAGCAGCTCATGGATCGGGGAATCATCGTTCGTCCCATGAAGCCGTTCGGGCTCGGCGACGAGACATTCCGCGTCACGATCGGGACGCCGTACGAGAACCGGAAATTCATCGAAACGCTCAAAGGACTGATTTGATCCCCCGCGTGCATCCGAAACCCCGCGGGGTCATGCGATGACTCTCACGGAACGCGCCGCAGCCGCATTGAGCCGGTTCATCGTCACGATCGACGGGCCGGCCGGCTCGGGCAAGAGCACGACCGCTTCGATTCTCGCCTCCCGCCTCGGCCTCGCTTATCTGGATACGGGCGCCATGTACCGGGCCGTCGCGCATGCCGTGATCGAACGGGGCATCGATCCCGAAGACGCCGCGGGCGTATCCGATCTCGCGTCGGGGCTCGAGCTGGAGATGCGAACGACCGGGGAGGGAACAGCTCTTTTTCTCGACGGAAAGAATGTCGAAGGGGAGATCCGGACACCCGAAGTCTCCCGTCTCGTTTCTCCCGTGAGTCGCCATGAGGGGGTGCGGCGCGCGATGGTGCGCCTTCAGAGGCTCTCCGGAGCGCGCGGCGGCATCGTCGCCGAGGGAAGGGATACCGGTTCCGTGGTATTCCCGTACGCCGAGGTAAAGGTATTCCTCGTCGCCGATATCGAGGCGCGGACGAGGCGAAGGCTCAGGCAGCTCAAAGGCGCGGGGATCGAGCAGGACGCCGCGGCGATCAAAGCGAATATTCTCGAGCGCGACGCGATGGACTCGGGACGCGAACTCAGCCCTCTTCTTCGACCCGCCGGCGCGTTCACCGTGGATACCTCGGGCTTGACGATCGAGGCGCAGGTCGCCCTGATCGAGGCGGAAGTGCTCCGTCAGGCCGAACGGATCTCCGGGATCGCCGTGGCGCGAGGAGAGTCCAATCCGTTCGACCGCACGACGGGCTATTTTCCGATCTCACAGCGGATCGTGCGGGCCCTTTTCCGCGCCCTGTTCGGATTGCGGATATCGGGCCGGGAACATCTTCGATACCGCGAGAACTACATATTCGCAAGTAATCATCTTTCCTACGGCGACCCGCTCGTCGTCGGGTGCGCGCTGGATCGGGAAGTGTGGTTTCTCGCCAAGAAAGAGCTCTTCCGCAACAGGCTCTTCGCCTGGCTCATCCGCGCGTATCATGCGATACCGGTCGATCGCGAGGAGATCGAGCGAAAAACGATGAAACACCTTTTCGACCTTCTCGGAGCGGGCCGGTCCATTCTCATGTTTCCCGAAGGCACCAGGTCGCGCACCGGAGAGCTGCGGGATCTCAAGGCAGGTCTCGGATTCATCGCGTCGAAAAGCGGGATGAGCATTGTGCCCGTTTACGTCACCGGCACGAATCGTCTGTTCGATTGTTTCCTCAGGCGCGAAGAGCTCTCCGTTCGCATCGGGCCCCCGATCAGACTGGAACGAGACCGCCCGGGCGGCAACGGGAAGGAAGAATACCGCATCCTCGCGGGAATGGCGCAGAGCGAGATCAGGATGTTGATGGATGAATCGGAAGTTTGAGATCATCACGTCCCCTCATATGGGATACTGTTTCGGAGTGATGCGCGCGATGCGTATCATCGAACAGGGGCTCGAGAGCTTCCGGAACACGATATATACTCTCGGGGACGTGATTCACAATCCGCTTGAAGTCGAGCGACTCAGGACGCGCGGCGTCCATTCCGTTGAAACCCTCGCGGAGGTGCCCGAAGGCGGAACCCTCGTTATCCGCGCGCACGGCGTGCGCCCCGACCTGATCGAAGAGGCCCGGAGGCGCGGCATACGCATACTCGACGCGACCTGTCCGTTCGTGCAGCTCAGCCAACGATATGTCAAGCGGTTCGCCGAGGAATCGGTTCCGGTGATCATCATTGGAGACGGCGAACATCCCGAAGTGCGGGGGATAGCGGGTCATGCGGGTGAGGGCGCCATCGTGGTGAGGGATGCGCCGGAGGCCCGGCGGATAGCGCCTCTCGGCAAGGCTGGGGTCGTCATCCAAACGACGTTCTCGAGAAGCGAGGCGGAGGAGATAATCGCGGCTCTCGGCGAGCG
>JAPLKY010000052.1 GCA_026387805.1 Candidatus Krumholzibacteriia bacterium | reverse complement strand
CGAAGGGTGTTATATGTCTTCTCTCGGCTCTCCGCTTCCACGAGATCGGGACCCAGGCACCTCATGAGGTATGGATAGCCATCGACCGCCGGGCTGCTCGACCTCGAGTCAAGCACCCGAGGATCCGAATCGTGCGCTTCTCGGGGCATGCGCTTGCCGAAGGATTTGATGTTCATAATATCGAGGGCGTGCAGGTGCGGATCTACGGTCCCGCCAAGACCGTGGCGGATTGCTTCAAGTACCGGAACAAGATCGGGCTCGACGTCGCTCTCGAAGCTCTTCGCGAGGCGCTGCGAGGCCGGAAGTGCACGAGCGATCAGCTTTGGCGGTACGCAGGCGTCTGTCGCGTCAGAGAAGTCATGCGACCCTACATGGAAGCGACGCTGTGAGCAGAGAGAAGACCCCGGACATCGCCGCCTCGGTCCGACGACGTCTCCTGAACATTATCAGGGATACGGGCGACGACGCTACCCTGGTTTGGTCGCGTTACGCGACCGAGCGTTTGCTCTACCGCATTTCTGTTTCGGATTTTGCCGATGACTTTATTCTCAAGGGCGCGATGCTGTTCATGGCGTGGACGGGTCAGCCGTACCGACCAACGGTCGATATCGACCTTTTGGGGCGCGGCGATGATTCCGCCGAGCGAGCGGAAAGGATATTCCGCGCTGTGTGCCGTCTCGATGTGGAGTCCGATGGATTGAGGTTCGATCCGGACTCCGTTAAGGTTGTGCCGATCCGGGAAGCCCAGCAATACAAGGGGCAGCGCGTCACGCTCACGGCATTTCTCGGCAAGGCCCGAATGCCGGTTCAAGTGGACATCGGTTTCGGGGATGTGGTGACGCCGAGGGCCAAGAAGATCGATTATCCCACGATCCTGAGTTTCCCAAAGCCGCGCATTCGCGCCTATCCGCGAGAGACTGTCGTCGCCGAGAAGCTGCAGGCCATGGTGATGCTGGGAATCGCAAACAGCAGGATGAAGGACTTCTACGACTTGTATGTGCTGTCCCGCGATTTCGCGTTTGACGGGGAAGTCCTTTCACGGGCTATCAGGGCGACATTCAAGAGGCGAAAGACCGAAATCCCCCGTGAAATGCCTTTGGCGCTCACCGATGAGTTCGAGCGCGACGAAACAAAATCCATTCAATGGAAAGCGTTCATTCGCAAGGGCCGTCTCGAGCAGAGCGTTCCGGAGTTTCCGATCGTGCTATTGCGCCTTCGAACATTCCTTCTCCCTGTGCTCGGGGCGGCCTTGGGCGCAAGTTCTGCTCCAGGGACCTGGAGCCCGAGAGGTCGTTCCGATGACAAATGGACCGCCGCGGTGGAGGAGGAGGGGAGGAAGTAACTCCCCAAGAAATGTATGGCCACACCGAACGATTGTATGGTCTAACCGAACGATTTGCTGGTCAATTAACCGGGCATTCCTGATCTTAACCGATAAAACATCTCCCAAAGCCGATCGATCTCGCCTCGCTCGATAACTTCAATTGGCTTCAATCCGCCAAATGCTCCATTCGGACCATATAACCATTCGCCTAGAGAGTCGGTATGGACCACTTCGCTCAGCGCGTCACACAATCGCTTGATTTCAGTATAGTTCCGTTGAAGTTTGATGACCATCTTCCTGTTTGACTCGATGGCAGAAATGGTCCGCACAGAAACGTTGACTAGGCGCCCAAATGTCTCTCTCCGCATGTTTAGCATGTGCCGCAGTTCAAGCTTGGACTGACCTTGGACATAGACAACGCGTACTCCGTGCATTCCATGGATTTCTACGACTTGAGTCGCTGGCTTCTTCGCCGAAGCGGATTTCTTCTCTGTGTTGGTTGGCATTCCGCTCTCCTTTTTCGGGACGGGTCGAGCTTCAGATTAATTATAACGAGCGGGAAGAAAAAATGCAAGCAAAAATACATGCAAAATTACACACTAAGTTGGTTATTTTGTTGGGTGGGGCGGTAGCTTGTCCTTTTCCAGCACCTCTACTGTACTTGGCGATGCAAGATTTCTCGGAAAAAGCTGGATGGCCTGCCAGTCCTCTCCTGTGAGTCTATCGCGGCTAAAACCAAGTTTTTTTCGGATCTTGGCGTCTGTCAAATCCAACACGCGGTTCACGTTGAGTTTGAGGCCCGCGAAAACGCGAGGTTGTATGTTGCCGGGTTTAAACCCATACTTGATGAATTCTTGGTAGCTCTCCTTGACCGCAGTTGCGGGATCAAGGGAGGCGTAGATGGCCGCGACTCCGGGGGGATTCCATCTGCCCCCGTAGTAACTCGCGCCGCCGCCGGAAGTGAAGTCTTTTTCATTCGCATACTTGACTCCTGCTGAACGAAAAGCAATGGCGTTGAGCTTAACAGCTTGCAACAGGCAGCCTGCTATGCGATCGCACAGGTCTTGGACTTCTTTAGGATCTGACGACACCGGTTCCCCTCTCCCGCCTAACTACTTATATATTACAGACTTCCTCTCAGCCCAAAGATCTTAATCGAGCGAGAATTGGCCAAATTGAAAAACAGGGGCGAAGGGTTCCCTTTCACTCACGCAACCTTGATCTGCTTGATGAGCTTGAGCTCTTTCTGCTCGGTTTCGCGCGCCCGATAGAGATCCCACCGTAGCTGAATATTCATCCAGAAATCAGGAGATGTGCCGAAATACTTGGCGAGCCGCAGCGCGGTGCTTGGAGTAATTCCCCGGCGCTTGTTCACCAGTTCGTTGACTCGCTGGTAGGGGACGCGAATCGCATCGGCGAGATCCCGTTGCGTCACCGCCATCGGGATGAGGAATTCTTCAAGCAACATCTCCCCCGGATGCGTGGGCTCACGATGCGTTGGTACTCTCACCATGGTTTCTTCCTTTCGAACAACACTCCTACTCGGAGTACCGGCGTTCCAGCCGGGAATTTCTGGGACAAGCTGTCCCAGAAAAGCCATATGCCACGATCCTAATTCTTGCATTCAAATGCCATGGTGCGGAGGCGCGGGTGAGTTCTGGACCGCCGCGGCGGAAGAGACCGCTGCCGGGCGCTAGTTGTACTGTCCGTCCCATAAATTTTCCAGAAACTCGCGATACGGGAGTATGACGATTCCGTCCACGCGGCGGGATCGCTTTTCGAGGCTCACGCAGATGCAGCGCTTCAGTCTTTTCTCCTCGGCGATGGCTTTCAGGGATCTGAGGTCGTCCGGCGAGATATTCTCCTTGGCCTTGACCTCGACAGCCGTATGATCCCCAAGGACGAAATCAACCTCGTAGCCCGATGTGGAGCGCCAGTAGGAGAGGGCATCCCCCGACCGGTAATCGCGCCAGGAGATGAGCTCATGCATGATGAACGCTTCGAACGCCTCTCCGAATTCGCTCGTACGCGGCGTGACCTTTCGGCCCTGGAGGTGCGAGGCAACGCCCACGTCGAAAAGATAGTACTTGGAAGTGAGGATCGGCTTGCGCTTCGCCGATTTTCGCCAAGCGGGAAGCTCATGCAGGAGCAGGGTGTCCCGGAGTATCTCGAAGTACTCGTGGACCGTGGTGCGGGGTACCTGCGCGTCGCTTGCGATGTTGGTGATATTGATCATCGTTCCGCTGCACAGGGCGGCTACCTTGAGGAAGCGGCTGAATGCGGGGATGTTTCGCGCCGCGCCCTCTGCGGCGATCTCTTCCTGAAGGTAGGTTCCCGCGTAGGCAGCGAGATCCGCATCCGGATCGTCCGAGAAATAGATGGAGGGAAGCAGTCCCCGATGGAGCGCCATTCTCAGGTCGAAGCGTTCCCCGAGCTCCTTCGAGGTCAGAGGATGGAGGTATGCTGTCCGGGCTCGCCCCCCGAGAAGATTCACGCCGCCCCGGCGGAGCTTGCGGGGGCTCGAGCCGGTGAGGAGAAAGCGGATCCCCCGCTCCTCGATCAAAAGATGCACCTCGTTGAGCAGCGTCGGCACACGCTGGATTTCATCGATGACGACGAGCTTCTCGCGCGGGCCGATTTCCTCGGAGATTCTTCCGGGATTCTGGCTGAGAGTCAGAAACGTGGCCGTATCGAGCAGATTGTAGACGCGGGACCCCTGCAGCCGTTGGTGGATGAGGAAGCTCTTGCCCGTTTGGCGCGGACCGAAGAGGAAATAGGATTTCTTCCCGACAAGCGAGAGGAGGTCCAGATCCCTCGGGACGGCAATGGGCGGTTCGTCGTATTTCTCTATCGCCATCATCGTCACATATCATGATAAATGACGGAATGTATGTCAATAGTAATTTAGCACCGACTGCGCGCGAGGTCGGGCGCTATGCACTTCATCGGAAGACGCTATTGACACTTTGGTATATGTATGAGAAGCAGGAGTACAGGGTGGGACTTGCTCCCGTCCTGGAGCATCTTCAGGGAGCATCGATCGCCCGGGAGGAGTGGTAGTGCTCCGCGGCGAGATCTGGTGGGCGAGCTTGCCGGTCCCTCGGGGTTCGGAACCAGGATATCGTCGGCCGGTGGTCATCGTCCAATCCGATGCGTTCAACAGAAGCGAAATATCGACGATCGTCGTGGCCGCGATATCGTCGAATCTGCATTTGGCCGAGGCGCCGGGCAATATTTACCTGAAACGGCGCGACAGCAAATTGCCCAAGGACGCGGTGATCAACGTTTCCCAGTTGCTTACCCTCGACAAAAGGTGTCTGGTTGAGAAAGTGGGGCAGCTTTCACACAAGCATCTGCTTGAAATGGATGAAGGGCTGAAGGTAACTCTTTCGATTTGATGCGGTGGAGGAGGAAGCATGAAGGGCGAACATCAAAGCGATTCCGAGGTCATTTTCTATCAGACCGATGACGGCAAGAGCCGCCTGCAAGTGCGCTTCTCGGGCGAAACGGCATGGTTGTCGCTTGGCCAGCTTGCTGAGCTCTTTCAGCGTGACAAGTCCGTTGTTTCAAAGCACATCAAGAATATCTTCGAAGAGGGAGAGCTCAGGTTGGAGGCAACTGTTGCAAAATTTGCAACAGTTCAAACGGAGGGTGTTCGAACGGTTACTCGAGAGATCGAATGCTATAACCTCGACGTCATAATCTCTGTGGGCTACCGTGTCAAATCTCACCAGGGCACGCAGTTCCGCATCTGGGCGACCCAAAGGCTTCGCGACTATATCATCAAGGGCTTTGCGCTCGATGACCAACGGCTGAAGCAGGTCGGCGGCGGCGGTTACTTCGACGAGCTGCTGGCGCGCATCCGCGATATCCGGTCTTCGGAAAAAATATTCTGGCGCAAGGTGCTGGACATCTATGCGACGAGCACCGACTACGATCCGCGCTCTGAGGTGTCGGAGCTCTTCTTTGCCACGGTGCAGAACAAGATGCACTGGGCGGCGCACGGGCAGACCGCTGCCGAGATCATCCACCGCCGCGCCGATGCCTCGAAGCAGAACATGGGCATGACGAATTGGGTCGGTCCGAAACCAACCCGGGATGAAGCGGTTGTGGCCAAGAGCTACCTGATGCCGGCGGAGCTCGATGTCCTCAATCGCATCGTCACGGCTTACCTCGAGTATGCCGAGCTGCAGGCATTGAGCCGCAAGCCGATGTACATGAAAGACTGGGTCGTGAAGCTGGACGAATACCTGCGCCTGAGCGACCGGGAGATCCTCACGCATCCCGGGTCGGTGTCGCATGAGGACGCGATTCGCAAGGCGGAGCTTGAGTATGAGAAATACCGGCGGCGACAGCTTGTGGAAGTGTCACAGGTGGAAAAGGATTTTGAGAACGCAGTAAGGAAACTCCCGAAACCAAAGAAGGCCAAGCGGTGATACATTCAGGCTCTGCGACCGTGCCGTCTCGCACCCCCGCCCGCACCCGGCGTATCCGGTCGGCTGAAATGCTCGAACATGCTCTCGATCGCTTCCGTCAAGCAGGGCAGATCGTCGGAGAGCTCCGCTTCGAATCCGAGCGCCGAGGCGATCGGAGCGAGCATTCGCAATGTCTCTTCTTCGCCCGTCAGCATCGTGGCCGGTATCAGTCGG
>JAPLKY010000281.1 GCA_026387805.1 Candidatus Krumholzibacteriia bacterium | reverse complement strand
AGGCGATGGCGATCTGCACGATGCCGCTCTGCGTCGCCGAGACGTAGGGAAGGATGACGAGATCGCTCGCGACGAAGAAGCCCTCGACCTCTTCGTTGGCGACGTAGCGATTCACGAAACGGACGGCATCGGCGAGCCCGAGCCGTTCGACGAGCTCCGTGTACGGCGCCGTATCGTCGTAGAATTCGCCGACGACGAGAAGCTTCGCCGGCACCTTCTCGCGGATGAGCGGCATCGCCTCGATGAGATACGAGAGCCCCTTGTAGCCACGGATGTATCCGAAGAACAGAAGGAGCGGCCCGGCGGCGTGCCCGATCTTCGCCCGCGCCGCTTCCTTCGTCAGGTTTCCCGTGCCGAAGAAATCGTATATCGGATGCGGATGCACGAGGACCGGGACGCGCGCGCGGATGCGGAGCAGCTTGTCCCGATCCTCCCGCGACTGGACGAGAAATCCGTCGGAAACGGAAAAGGCGAGCGCCGCGAGGAACCGGTCGACGAGCGATTTCTCGTGCGGGAGCACGTTGTGGCAGATAAAGACGACTTTCGCGCGGCGCATGAGCTTCAGCACGGAGCAGATCGTGAACATCGCGGGGGCGAAAAAGGGATGCCACCATTGCACGAGAACGAGATCGGGCCTGAAGCGCGCCGCGCGCGCGCCCGCCCTGATCCACGTGAAGGGATTGATCGAATCGATCAGGCGCGTCGAATCGGCCGTGAGCGGCCGCGTGCTCTCGTCGAGCTGCGTCGTGCCGGGAAAGAGGAACCCGGGATAGAGCCGCGTGAAATTGATCGCGCACACCTCGCCGGCGGCCGCGAGCTCCCTGATGAGGCAGGTGTTGTAATGCGATATTCCGCCCCGGTAGGGATAGGTCGGGCCGATAAGGCAGAACCTGCGCTTCTCGTTTCCCCTAGTCATCGATCCGGTACTCGCGATAGGCGAAGGTCCTCTCGGCCTTCGACGTAAAAAGCTCCGCGAGGAGACCGAACGATCCGATCTGGATCGCGATCACGATCATGACGAGGCCTCCGACCATGAGGGGTCTCACGTGCAGGCCTCTCCCGAAGAGCCAGAGCATCAGGAAATAGAACGTGATGAGACCGCCGACCGCGAAGAAGACGAACGCGACACGGCCGAAGAAATGGAGCGGCGACGTCGAGCGGCGCGTGAGGAACATCACGGTCGCGAGATCGAACATCCCGTTGAGAAAGCGCGCCGCGCCGAACTTGCTCTGCCCGTACTTCCGTTCGAAATGCGTCACCTTCTTTTCCGTCACCCGGAAGCCTTCCCAGCCGGCGATGACCGGGATGAACCGGTGGAGCTCGCCGTAGACCGATATCCGTTTTACGACCTCTCCGCGGTAGCATTTGAGCCCGCAGTTGAAGTCGTGGATCTTGATTCCGCTCACGATCGACGTCGTGAGGTTGAAGAGCTTCGAGGGAAGGGTCTTCGTGATCGGGTCCTTGCGCTGCATCTTCCACCCCGAGACGAGATCGTACCCTTCGTCGAGCTTGGCGACGAGCTCGGGAATCTCGTCCGGGTTGTCCTGCAGATCGGCGTCGATCGTGATGACGACGTCTCCCCGCGTCACCTTGAATCCTTCCGAGAGCGCGGCCGATTTCCCGTAGTTGCGCTTGAAGGAAATGATCTTCACCCGCGCGTCCCGTCCGCGGAGCTCGCGGAGCACGTCGATCGACCCGTCCGACGAGCCGTCGTCGATGAAAACGAGCTCGTGAGCGGCGAACGTCCGCTCCATGACGGACGTGAGCTGCCGGTAGAGCTCCGGCAGGCTGGCCTCTTCGTTGTAGAGCGGAATGACGACGGATCCGAAATGCCTCGTTTTCTCGCTCATGAGGAGAGCCCACCCCCTTCGGATGACTTCATGTATTCCCGGTACCATGCGATTTCGTTTCGAATCCCTTCTTCGAGGCTCACGCGCGGCTTGAAGCCGAGCGCGTCCCGCGCCCGCGACGTGTCCGCCCAGGTGTCGGTCACGTCTCCTTTCGCGCGATCGACGAACCGTACTTCGAGCCGGCCTCCCAACTCCCGCCCGAGAACGTCGAGAACGTCGAGGAGCGCCGCGCGGCTTCCTCCTCCGATGTTGAATACCGTCATCGGCCCCTCGTATCGAAGCGCGCGCATATTGGCGTCGACGGCGTCCGCGACGTACGTGAAATCGCGCGTCTGCCGGCCGTCGCCGTACACGTCGATCGCCTTCCCCGCAAACGACGCGTTTATGAACCGGCTGAAGGCCATGTCGGGCCTCTGCCGCGGTCCGTACACGGTGAAATACCGGAGCGCCCGATAGGTGATCCCGTAATTGAGGCGGTAGAGCTCGCAGAGATGCTCTCCCGCGAGCTTCGTCGCCCCGTAAGGACTCAGGGGGACGGTCGGGTGATCCTCCCGCATGGGAAGCATGCGCGTCTCGCCGTACACGGAGCTCGAGCTCGAGTGTATGAGCGGAATGGAGGGATTCTCCCTGAGCGCCTCGAGAAGACGCTGCGTCGAGAGAATGTTCGATTCGATGTAGCGCGCGAATTCCTTTCCCCAGCTCTTTCGCACGCCCGCCTGGGCCGCGAGATGAAACACGCACCGGGCGCCGTCGATGAGCCGGGCGACGTCGCAAGTCGCGAGATTCTCCTCGGCGAGCGTGAAACCGGGTCTCCCGGCGCATGCCGCGATGTGGCGCCGTTTTCTCTCCGGACTGTAGTAATCGGTGAACGCGTCCACGGCGAGGACTTCGAACCCCTCGTCGAGCAGACGCTCGCAGAGATGAGAACCGATGAATCCGGCGGCTCCCGTGACGACGGCCTTTCCTTTCACTTCCCGACCTTCTCTCCCGTTCGGCTGTTCCCGGGCTTGAGCCCGAATTCATCCTCGAGCAGCTTGTCGGCCCCCGCGAGGATACCCTCCATCTCCCGATCCTCAGGATGCCGGTCGAGCCACTGCCGGATATAATCCTTCGCCGTTCCGCTGTTGCCCAGGCGCGCGGCGACGCGAAAACCGTCGAGGTAGAGCTGCCGGAATTCCGGCGCGTGGCGGATACCGTCGTTTATGCACGTGACCGCGAGGGAAGGCTGTTCCTTGAACTCATAAATGCGCGCGAGACGGGACCAGTATTCCCCCTCGCCGGGATCCCGCTGGATCGCCTGGACGTAATGATCGATCGCCTTCTGATCCATTTCATTCAGCATGTAGTACGTGCCGAGAAGCGCGTTGGCCGCCTTGAGGGTCGGATCGAAGCGGAGCGCGATCTCCATCCGGCGGAGATCTCGTCGAAGTTCCTCTCGAGCAGGAACTCGCTGATCAGGTTGTCCCCCTCGCGAAGGACGAGCCGCCGCGCCATCCCCTCCATCTCGAGGTGACGCCCGTAGGGCTTCCACGTATCGAGCGGAACCGTCGTCGCGAAATAGACCGGCCGCTTCCAATCCGCCTCCCTGATGATGTGCTGAACCATGAGATCGTGCTTCCAGGCGATGCCGCCCCCCTTGAGGGGGACCGGCTCCATGCGTTCGATTTCCTCATCGGTGAGACGGATGGGGAGCTTCGGGTCCCGATCCCTGAGCTGCTCGATATACCAGTCCGTCCTGAGGAGGCTCAGATTGACGACCGAGACGTCGGTCCGGAAATGCTCGACGTTCTGGATATACCAGAGCGGATAGGTGTCGTTGTCGCCGTTCGTGAATATGATGGCGTCCGGTTCGAGCCCGGCGAGGAGGTCGTAGCCGTAATCGTGCGCGACGTAGAATTGCGATCGATCATGCGTGAACCAGTTATGATGGGCCGGGAGAATCGAGAGAAACAGGCACAGCGCCCCGATCGGCGCCACGCGCACCGCCGCCTTCTTCCCCTTCTCTTCCGCCCATTCCGCGGCCATCACGAGAATGGAGGTCACCCCGATGCCGATGAAGATCGCGAAGAAGTAGAACGCGGCGCCGTAGAAATAGTCCCGTTCGCGCACTTCCGTGCTCGAAAAATTGAGAAAGACGATGAGTCCGACCGAGTTCAGGAAGAGGTTCGTGAAATTGAGCGCCCAGAGCTTGCGTTCCCGCTGATAGTTCGCCGCGATCCCCCAGAAACCGAGCGCGACCGGGATCGCCGTCAGCGCGGCGCCCAGGTTCACCGGCCCGAGGAACGCGTCACCCGCCATCCGGAACTGGTTTCCGAAGTACCTCCCGAAATGCCCGATCTGCCTGAGGAGCGACGCCTTCCGCGCGAAGACGTTGATCGGCGGATACTGCTCCCGGCGAAGGTGCGCGTACATCGCCTTCCACGTCTCGGGATCCACCATGTCGATTCCGGGGTCGAGGTGCGACCTGATGTACATAAACAGATGCACCGAGATCCCGAGCGCGAGAAGCCCCGCCCCCGCGAGCGCGAAGCGTCCGTTCCTCGCCGTGCTCCACGCGATCAGCGCGGCGAATACGAGAAGCCCCACCGCCGTCACGGCGGAATTCCGGTGCATCGTCATATCCGCCAGAATCACCGCGAAACCGAACGTGTATATGATGATCTCGGCGTTCTTGAACGCTTTTTCCCTCACGAGGAGAAAAAGCAGGAAGATGCCTCCGTACACGATAACCGTCCCCAGGTGAAATCCGATCCCCAGGGCAAGGAGATAGATGATGAGGTAGACGAGACCTCGCGAACGGCCGCGCTCGACGAGATCCTCGTCCGAACGCATCCCCCGATTCGCCGTCTCCGCTCCCTTCCGTTCCGCGCGGCCCGCCGGATTCCGGTACCAGACGAGCGCGAGATACGTGCACAACCCCATCACGAGCGCGTTGAGCGCGTATACCTCCGTCTCCGTCGAATCCCGCCAGAAGGTGTCGCTGAAGGTGAGATACATCGATCCCGCGAAGGGACCCGCGTACGTCATGAATCGCCCGAGCCCCCCCCTGAGCGAGGGATACATGAACCGCAGCGTCGTCACCGCGATCAGATAGCCCATAAGAACGGCGAGCGAACCGCATAGCACGGAGAAGAAGTTCACCCGCGCGGCCGCGCCGAACGGCAGCGGCAGCATCGAGAACACCCTGCCCGCGAGGGTGAACAGAGGCGTGCCCGGGGAGTGCGGTATCCCGAGAATATACGCCGTCGCAATGAATTCGCCGCTGTCCCAGAACACAAGCGTCGGCGCCATCGTCAACAAGAACACGGTGAGCGGTATCAAGAAGACCGCGAGCGCCACCAGCCTGTGCACCGTTTGTTCCGACAATCCGTTTGTACCTCTTGTTTCATCCTGGCCGGGCACGGGAACCCGTTTAAACTACTAAAAATCCGGCCAATGTAAAAGCACTTTCTGGACCGGGAGGAACGGGAAAGAGGCTGTGCGTCCCGTGACGCGGGTGGCGCCGATGGAGCCCCCATGTAGCGGGTGGCGCCCATGAGGTCCCCGCACGCAGCGCAGCGAGCTTTGCGAGCGAGCACGTGCGGGGTACAATGGGCGACAGGATCCGCGCTATTTCTTGCCCGCGCCGGATGACGCGCTGTAATCGGCCCGCAGCACGCTGTCGATGTCCTCGAAGGCGGCCCTCATCTCGCCGTCGTCGGGATGCTTCTCGAGCCAACGCTCGATATATCCCTTCGCGAGGTCGACCATCCCCATCCGCGCCGCGTAGCGGAAGCCGTCGATGTAGAACTGCCGGTTCTCGGGCATGCGCGCGAGGGATTCGTCGATCGTTCGAATCGCCAGCTCCGGCTCGGTCTCCGAGTAGACCCACGCGAGCCTCAGCGGGTATTCGGGCTCCGCGGGATCGAGCTGCATCATCTTCCGGTAATGCTCGATCGCCCCGGCACGATCCTTGTTGAGATACAGGTACGTTCCGAGCATGACATTCGCCGGCTTCAGATACGGAGCGAAGTTGAGCGCGACTTCCATCCATCGCACCGCGCCGGCATAGTCCTTCTCCCTGCCGCAGGCATTCGCGAGCTCGGCGGTCGCGACGCCGTAGTTGTTGAGCGTTATGTTGAGATCCTTCTCCTTGTAGATCGTAGCGTCGATTCGACCGTCCGGCGTGAGGATTCCGCGGAATCTGAAGAGATCGCCGAAACATCTCTCTATCATGAAGGCATTGAGCATGCGATTCCCCTGCCGGGGGACGAGACGCATCACGAGTCCCTGCGTTTCGAGGTACTGCTCGTACGGTTTCCATTTCGACGACGCGACGCTCGTCGCGAAATAGATGGGGCGTTTCCATTCGGTCGTCTGGATGATGTGCTGAACCATGATGTCGTCGTTATACGCGACTCTGCCGTCCTTGAGCCCGATCGGGCGCATCCGCTCGATCTCGGCGTCCGTCAGCGATATCGGGACCTTCGGCTCCCGATCCCTCATCTGTTTCACGTACCATGGCGTGTTGAGGAGGGTGAGCACGATGACCCGGACGTCGGTCCGGTACCGCTCGACGTTCTGGATGTACCACAGCGGATACGTGTCGTTATCCCCGCCGGTGAAGACGATCGCTTCCGGCTCGAGGCCCGCGAGCATGTTTCGCGCGTAATCCTGCGCGACGTAATACCGCGATCTGTCGTGCGTGAACCAGTTGTGGCGCGCCGGCAGAATGGAGAGAAGAACGCACAGCACGCCCACGGGGACGACGTACGACGCCGGATCCTTCCCCTTGCCCCGGAAATACTCCGCGGCGTACACGAGGAGCGAAGTCACCCCGATGCCGATGAAGATCGCGAAGAAGAAGAAGGCGCCGGCGTAGAAGTAATCGCGTTCGCGAACCTCATTGGCGCTGAAATTCAGGTAGATGATGAGGCCGAGCGAGTTGACGAGAAGGTTCGTGAAGTTGAGCACCCAGAGCTTCCGTTCGCGCACGAAGTTCGCCGCGACGCCGTAGAGCC
>JAPLKY010000066.1 GCA_026387805.1 Candidatus Krumholzibacteriia bacterium | reverse complement strand
CGTCGTCGAAGCGCAGTGGCAGCTCGCGCATCTCGACGAGCTCAAGGGGGACCCCGAAGCCGCCGCCCTCCGCTACCGCTCGATCTACGCGGACTATCCCGAGACGCTGCAGGGATTCGAAGCGCCGCTTCGAATCGCGCTCATGCACCGCGAGCGAGGCGCGCTTGACGCGGCAAAGGCGGCCATCAACGAGGCGCTCGAGCACTACGAGAGGCTCCTTTCGGGAGAACGCCCCCTCGCGACGAAGATCATGGCGGAGCAATACGTCATCCGGGCACTCACCGAAGATAAACGATGGAAGGCCGCGGCGGAGCGTTTGACGGCGATTCCCGATCGCTATCCCGATTATTCCCCCTTCAGGGAGAATTACCTGAAGGCCGCCTCCATATACGAAAAGGAGCTCGGAGACAGGGAAACTGCGATCCGGGTGCTCGAGACATGCGCCGCGAAATATCCCGAAACCGAGCTCGCCGGGACCGCGCTCAGGGAGATCGCGAGACTCAAGAGGTAGTCAGCCATGCATTTTCCCGCGCTTCTGACCGTCGTTTCTCTCGCGCTGCTCGCCGCGGTCATCGTCACGCACCTTTTCAAGGGGAAGAACGAGCCGCAAAAAGGGCTCTTGATCTCTTCCGCGCTCGTTCTCGCCGGAACGCAGATCGCCCTTCTCCTCATGTTTGCCGCGCACGATCCGCAGGCGGTTCCCGCGCATTTCCGCCGCTTCGTCGCGTTGCTCGTCTTCTTCCCCGCGCTCGCCGCCCCGTTCTTCGCGGCCTTCGTGCGGAGGGAGGATCGCAAGCTCCTCTCGGCGCCCCTCCGCGGGATCGTCGCGCTCGCGATCGTGCTCGCCGTCGCGGCGCTCGTCATTCCGGCGCGGCTCATCGTCGGCAAGATACACTTCTACGGGAGCGGCTCGCTCTGGGGTATGGAGTTCTCGGCGCTCGGGCACGCGATCGCCGTGTATTTTCTTCTCGTCAACGTCCTCTTTCTCTGCCTTTTCGAGAACACGTACCGCGCGGCGACCGTCGCCGACAAGGTCACGCTCAAGTACCCGTTTCTCGGCATTCTCGTCGCATCGGTCATTAACTTCATCGCAATGAGCAGACTTCTCGCGATATCGGTTCTCGATCGAAACTACCTTCTCGCCGAGCCATGCGCGATCATCGTCCTGTGCGTTTCCTTCCTTTACGCGTCGATCCGCTATCCGCTCTTCGACGTCCGGATCTACGTGCGCCCCGGGCAATCCCCTTCGATCGTGTCCATCGTCGTCGCGGGGCTCTACCTTCTCTCGCTCGGTCTCATCACGCTTTTCGCGCGACTCCTCGGCTTCCCGTACGATCGACTCGCAACGATGATCATCGGGATCTTCGCCGTTTTCCTCCTCTGTGCCGTTCTCATCTCGGGCAAGGCGAAGAAACGTCTCCGCACGTTTCTGAGCGAGAACTTCTACCTCGCGCGCTACAACAACCGGAAAGAGTGGCGTCGTTACGCCGAGATCATGACTTCGGACGCCACGATCGACGAATTCCTCTCGAACGTGATCAGCTCTCTGTGCGACACGATGCTCGTGCGGCGGGGAGCCCTATGGGCGGATATCGGTCCGGGGAAGGCGGGCTCTTACGGCCTCGACGAGGAGAGACTCGACGCGGAGCTCATCCGGGACATTCAGAAGCTCACGGCGCGCGAACCGGTCGTCGTCTTCAAGAAACCGCTCGTCGGCCTCGCGCGCGAGGACGGCAAATGGATCTGCGCCATCGCGCGGCTCTCCCAGGGGGAGGAGAACCGCGGTTTCATTCTTCTCGGCGAGAAGGATCTCGGCCGCGCATACACGGAGGAGGACGAGGACTTCCTCGCGACGATCGCGTTCCAGGCGAAGCTCGCCCTCGATAACTTCCTCATGGAGGAGCGCATCATCGAGGCGAGGCAGATGGATTCGTTCAACCGCTTCGCCTCGTTCGTGATTCACGATCTCAAGAACACGGTCGGAATGCTCTCGCTCGTCGCCGAGAACGCGCGGGATAATATCGGAAACACCGACTTCCAGAAGGATGCGCTCGAAACGATCCGGCGTTCGGTCGAGAAGATGCAGAACCTCATCACGTCCCTCAACGTCCACAAGATGCCGGCATCCCTCTC
>JAPLKY010000444.1 GCA_026387805.1 Candidatus Krumholzibacteriia bacterium | reverse complement strand
TGTGCGGTAGCCCTATGGCCTTTTTTTATTCCCGGGAGAATCTACGGTTCGAGAACGGATCGTCACCGTTCCGGATGGCAAGGAGGCTCGCCGTCATGAAAATGGCCATAATCCTCTGTGCAGGTGCAATGTTGGCCGCTTCCATCGGATGCTCGTGCGTTTCGACCGTGGAGAGGGTGAACCGTACCCCGCTCGCCGCCCGCGAGGATTACGTCAGGCATCATCCGGAGTGCGCGCACCGCGAGCGTATCGCAAACGGGGAGATCACGCGCGGCATGAGCGCGCGCGAGGTACTCGCCTCGTGGGGGCTTCCGAACGTCTACGTCGTCACGAGAACGTCCCCGACGGAGGAATGGATCTACTACCTCAAGGATCGCGACTCGCTCACGATGCTCATCTACTCGCTGACGTTCGCCGATGATACGCTACGGGTATGGGACATCGATCAGAAGCGCTTCGTGGGGCAGGGCATCGTCTCGACCGCCGACAAGAAGCATATGCTGCCCGTCGCGTCGGTTCAGGATGCGCGGAGGCGGTAGCGCGGATTCGCCCGCAGGCGCCCCGGCGCGCGTCTCGTCTCATCAACGGAAGAAGAATGATCGGGGGCGTTGCCGCGCCCGGATGACCTCTTTTTTCAAATTGACATCGACTTCCCTCCAAACTATCCTCAACCGTGATCGTCAGGAACGCGCGAATGCTCCTCGAGAAAGGATTCTGTCCCATGATCGTAAAGCATCTTCGGCTCGCCGATGAAGATGAACGGGATCAGCTGCACGACATGTTCGGCTTGTTCGGGAATGAGCACTCCGGGCGCGGCAAGGTGAGGATCCAATCCGACCTTACCTGGGAACCGCCGACCGATATCATCGAGACCGAAAGCGAGATCGTCGTTACCGTGGATATCGCCGGCATGACCGGCAAGGACATCAGCGTCGTGACCGATGGGAAGACCCTTCGAATCAACGGCACGCGGCGGAGTCCCGCCGCGCCCGGGGCCAAGCAATTTCATATGCTCGAGATACAGTGCGGGCCGTTCGAGCGCGCCGTCGAGCTCCCGGGCCGCGTCGATCCGGCGAAGGTATCGGCCCATTACTCGAAAGGGATGCTTCAGATCCGGATTCGCAAGCTCGATCCCGCGGAGTACGTGAAAAAAGTGGAGATAGATTGAAACCGTCGCGCCGAAGCCATCGAACGGGTACCGAAGTCGACGCAATAGCCGAAGGAAGCGAGCTTCTTCGCGAGATTCCGCAGGAGCTCGCGATCATTCCGATCAACGACGCCGTCGTATTCCCATACATGCTCATCCCGCTCATCCTCACCGACACCAATCTCATCAGGCTCGTCGACGAGGCGCTCGCCGGGAGTAAGATCATAGGCGTTTTCACGCAGGTCAACAAGGACGTGCAGACGCCCGGCCCGGACGATGTCTACCGGACCGGCTGCGCGCTCCTCATCCAGAAGATGGCGCGGTTCCCCGACGGGCACGTTCGAATCATCGGGCAGGGGCTCGCGAGGATCTCGATCCGGCAGTTTACCGACGAGCTCCCGTTCATGCGCGCGCGGATCACGGTCCTCTCCGAGGAGGATCCGAAGGACGATCGAACGAAGGCGCTCATGCGGAACGTCGTCTCCGCCTTCTTCACGATCGTCGATTCTTCAGGGAGCTACCCCGAGGAGACCAAGGGGATCGTGTCGAGCATCAGGAGCGCGGGGAGACTCGCCGATATGCTGACGGCGAACCTCGCCATGGAGATCGCCGATAAGCAGAAGGTTCTCGAGATCATCGATCCGGTGAAGCGGTTGGGCTTTATCTATGAATTCATCACGGGCGAGCTCGAGATCGTGAAGATCGGAGAGAAGATCAAGCGGGACGTCCGCAAGGAAATGGACAAGGAGCAACGCGAGTACTTCCTGCGCCAGCAGATCAGGGCAATTCAGAAGGAGCTCGGCGAGGAGGACGTCGGTCTCGAGATGGACGAGTTGAAGGAGAGGATCGACGCGGTGGCGATGCCGGTGACGGCCCGGGAGGCGGTGCTCAAGGAATGGGGGCGGCTCAGGAAGATGTCGGCGAATTCCGCCGAATACATCGTCGTGCGGACGTATCTCGACTGGTTTCTCGAGATTCCCTGGGAGCGATCGACGCCGGATATCCTCGATATCGAGCGGGCCCGCCGCATTCTCGACGCGGACCACTACGATCTCGATCAGGTGAAGGAGCGCATCCTCGAGTTCCTTTCCGTCAAGAAGCTCAAGAAGAGCCTCAAGGGATCCATCCTGTGCTTCGTCGGACCCCCGGGCGTCGGGAAGACCTCGCTCGGCAAGAGCATCGCGAGCGCTCTTGGACGCAGCTTCGTGCGGATGTCGCTCGGCGGCATCAAGGATGAGGCCGAGATCCGGGGCCACCGGCGCACCTATATCGGT
>JAPLKY010000161.1 GCA_026387805.1 Candidatus Krumholzibacteriia bacterium | reverse complement strand
TGGAAGGTCGACGCCATCGCTTCGTTCGTCACGATGAGATACTTGACGTCGCTTCCCTCCATGCTCGGCTCGTAGCTCGGGAGAAACGCCCTCGTTCCCGGATCGACCTTGATTTCGTCGAACGAATAGGAGCGGGCCATTTCGGGATTCAGACACATCTCCTCGACGCTCTTCCGCGATTCATCCCTGAATCCCTCGATGTAGCGCGTCCGTTCCATCGCTGCCGCCGCGACGCCCGCCGGGGCCGTTTCGATCACGAGACGGACCGACTTCTCCACGGTCAGGTTGCCCGATTTCATGTCGTAGCGAATCGGATATACGGCGAATTGGGCAAGCCGGTATCCCCGATAGAAGCCGGTTCCGAGGTGGCGCACCCGCCAGGCGGGAAAGACCGCGTCCGCCGGGCCGCCGGTCCCCTGATCCATCGCCAGCCCCAACATCTCGCCGTCGTCGCGATAGGTTCCCGAGAAGAGGGCGAGCGGCTTGTCGGGGATCATCGACACGCGGTCGAGAACGTCGATCCGGTACGATGAGACATCTTCGCCCTGCGGCAGCAGAACGCTCACGACCCGATACGGAAGAGCGGGATAATCGAAATACTCGAGGGTGCCGTACCCGTCGACCGCGATCCGCGCTCGACCCGCGTCCGCGTTTTCATACTTCAGCCGGGAGGGTTCCAGGTTGAGCGTCCAGGACAGCGTTGAGCCCGACGCGGAATGAACCGGCAGGGCCGCGAAAATCATAAGGGTCAGGAGCGCGGATGAAATCCGTCTCATTGATTGTACCCTCCTCCTTGCATGCCTTCGTCCGAGGTAGTGAATTAAAGAGACGTCCCATCAGAGAGACAATAGCAGTATGACAGAATCGTGCAGCCCCTTTGATTGCCTAGCCCCTGGTCATCTTGAGATAGAGGAGCCCGGAATCAGATATGGATCAATTGTACACCAAATCTAACCCTTTGTCAAGACTGGTATTTATATTTATACCTGCAAATGATATTCATTATCGGAGAGCTGCCGCAGCGGGCCCGCGACTCTTTCCGCGCCCCTCGCGTATTCATTCCTTCGCGAGGACTATCGCTCCCCCCTTCCAATCGGCCTGAATCGTGTCTCCCTCCGCGACGGCGCCTTCGATGACGAGCCGGGCAAGCGGATCGAGAAGCCATTTCTGGATCAGACGTTTCAAAGGTCTGGCTCCGAAATCGGGGCTATACCCATGCTCCATGAACGCGTTTCTCGCGGAGGCGGTGAGGCGGAGCGAGAGATTCTTCTCCGAGAGCCGCTCGTTGACGGCCCCGACCTGCAGGTCGACGATCTTCAGAATATCGTCCCGGCTCAAGGTATGGAACACAATCGTCTCGTCGACGCGGTTCAGAAACTCGGGCCTGAAGAACGAACGGAGCGTGTCCGTCATCCGCCGCGCGATCTCTTCCTCGCTCGCGACGTCGCGCTCCTTGAGAAACTGGTTCCCGAGGTTCGAGGTCATGATGACGATCGTATTCTTGAAATCGACGGTGCGCCCCTGTGAATCGGTGAGGCGTCCATCGTCGAGGAGCTGGAGAAGGATATTGAATACGTCCGGATGCGCCTTCTCGATCTCGTCGAAGAGAATGACCGAATACGGATGCCGGCGCACGGCCTCGGTGAGATAGCCTCCCTCC
>JAPLKY010000090.1 GCA_026387805.1 Candidatus Krumholzibacteriia bacterium | reverse complement strand
GATCACCCCGCGAAGCCGTATAACAAGTGCTACCGGATCAAGTACGACCGGAACCTGGCGGACGCACCCGACATGGATTTCATCAACATGAGAATCCAGGACGTCAAGGGCTTCGTCCTCAAGGCGCTTTTCTCGGGCGAGCCGGTGTGGTTCGCCGCCGACGCGGGCGCCGAGAACGACAAGAAGGACGGCATCTTCGCGCTCGGCATGTACGATTACACTTCGCTTCTCGGCGTGAACATGGATCTCACGAAGGCTGAGCGGATACTCTATTTCGATAGCTCCCCCAACCACGCGATGGTCTTCGTCGGCGCGGATACGCTCGCCGGGAAGCCGGTGAAGTGGCGCGTCGAGAACTCGTGGGGGACCGATATCGGCGACAAGGGGTACTGGACGATGTACGACGGCTGGTTCGACGAGTACGTCTACGGCGTGATCGTCAACAAAAGCTTCCTTCCCGGGGAGGTTCTCTCGCTTCTCGCGACGAAGCCCGAGACGCTCCCCGCGTGGGACCCGATGCGTGAGATGTTCAGATAGGAGGTATCAGATGAAGAAGTCGCTCATGTTCGATGCGGCGGCGGTTCTCGCTCTTCTCGTCTGCCTCGCGATTCTTCCCGTAAGCGGCTCAGCCGAGACGTGGGAGAGCCTGTCGAAGCGGATGATCGAGAGCTGCACGAAGTATACTCAAGGCATCAAGGATATAGCCTGGACGATGGAGATGGAGGTGCCGTCTTCCGAGGGCTCGTTCAAGACCACCTCCGTCCTGTACGGCAAGGGCAAGCGGTTCCGGGTCGAGGTCTCCATGGAGGGAATGGAGGAGGCCGGGTTGCCCGCCGAGATGGCCGGCATGAAGACGATCGTCATCGGCGACGGAACGAACGCCTGGATCGTGAATCCCATGATGGGCAAGTCGGAGATTTCCGCCGAGGAGGGAGCGAAGTACCGCGGTCAATGGAGCTGCAGCGACTATCTGCCGGTCTCGGCCGAGATAATCGGGAGCGAGAAGATCGGCGGGCGCGAGTGCTACGTGCTCTCCGTGCTCGACAATTCATCCGATTTCTCGAAGATCTGGATCGATCAGAAGAGCTTCAACCTCATGAAGATGGAGGGGAAGCCGCAGGAGGGCGTCGCAAGCGTGATCCTTCTTTCGGATCACCGGAAGGTCTTGGGGGATTTTGAGATGCCCTTCAGGACCGAGATGTATTCCGGCAAGGATCTCATCTCGACCACCGTCGTCAGATCGGTCGAGGTCAACAAGGGGCTCGCCGACGATCTCTTCGATCCGGATAAGATCAAGACCTCGGGTCCCGACATGAAGGACATGATGGACCAGATGAAGAAGATGAAGGAGAAGCTCGAGGAGGACGGCAACGAATAGTCGATGAGCTTCCTGAATCGAATAAGCTGGAAGGTCGCGCTCGGCGTGTCGCTGATCCTCATGTCGGCCATACTCTATTCGATTCATTACGTGATATTCGGCGACGCGCGGCACATCTTCATGTACCTCCTCGGGGACCTCGCGTTCCTTCCGATCGAGGTGTTCCTCGTTACGATAGTCGTTCACCAGCTTCTGACCGAGCGCGAGAAGCGCACCATGCTCAAGAAGCTCAACATGGTGATCGGGGCGTTTTTCAGCGAGGTCGGCACACGGCTCCTGAGGGAATTCGTCGCCGTCGACGCCGCCGCGGGGGACAAGCGGGAAAAGCTCGCGGCGGCCGGCGGTTGGCCGGAACGGAACATCAGGGAGCTCGTCCGGTACTTCAAGGCCTGTGAGTGCATGCCCCAGCCGACCGCGAAGAATCTCGACGAGTTCAAGGCCCTTCTCGCCGCCAAGCGGGTGTTTCTCCTCGGCCTTCTCGAGAATCCGAACCTCCTCGAGCACGAATCGTTCACCGAGATGCTCTGGGCGGTGTTCCACCTGGCCGAGGAGCTCGAGGCGCGGGGTGATTTCTCGAAGCTTCCCGCATCGGATCTGAAACACCTCGAGGGGGACATCAAGCGGGCGTACACGGCGATCGCCGTCGAGTGGCTCTGGTACATGGATCACCTGAGGAGCAACTACCCGTATCTCTTCTCGCTCGCCGTGCGGACGAATCCGTTCGACCTCTCGGCGTCGGTCGTGGTGACCGGGTCCTGAAGCATTTCTGTGGAGTTCCCGGCCTCCCCTATGATAGAATAATCAAGTATAGGCGAATGGACTCTCGTATTTAATTTGCATCAGGAGCGGATGTTGCGAAAGCTTGTGACACTTCTGGTACTGATTTCTCTTGTTGGCACCGCCGCACACGCCGAGAGCCTGTTCCTCGATTTCGAGCGCGGGAAAATGGGAGAATGGAGATTCCTGCCGGATGGGTTCGCCCGGGATTCCCTGGGCGCGGCGCTCGATGGTCCGCAGAAGAATAACAACAGCCGGGGGTCTCTTCGCTGCTTCGTCCGCGAAGGGCTTGTGTGGGGCGGCGTGAGCTACGTTCTGCGCGATAACGGCATGTCGCCGATTCGCGTCACGCCCCGGACGAGGATCGCCTGGTGCTGGAGGATCCTGGAGAATCAGGATACTGACGGTCTCTGGCTCTGCCTCGATCTGAAGAACACGAAAACGAGCGCGACCGAGAGCGCGCGTTTCGTGAGCCGGCTCGAGGACAGCCATTCAGTGATCGGGGCGTACTTCGACCCAAGCCAGGTTTGGGTGTATCACTGCGAGGCGCTGTACGACTATCTGTGGCGCCGCTACGAACCCTCCGTCGTCGATTCCTTCGTTATCGAGAGCATCACGATCGGCGCGTCGGCGCCGAATCTCGAGGCATGGGTCGACAATATCTGGATCAGCGAGGGGGAACCTTCCGACTCGGTGAATACTGTCGAAACGGCGAAGGCGGCGATCCCTCTTTCCTCGAAACTGAAAGGCTTCTCGTACGGGTTCTTCGACGGCGATTGGATACCCGATCGCGTGGATGTATATCGCGACAGAGCGGAGATCTTCCTCAATCCCCACGCGAGCTCCCGGAGAGCCGCCGCGCGAAATACTTCTCCGGGACCCGCCGTGCAGGTCAAGGAGGTCAGGCCCTATCAGAGGATCGAGTTCGATCCGCAGCGCCTCGACGGCGTCGCGACGATCGCCGATCTGAACGGGGACGGCCGTAACGATATCCTCATCGGTTTCGACGACCTGCTCGGCAGCCTCTGCTTCAAGGGAGAGGCTCCGTGGAGGTCATTTCAAGAGGTGTCGCTCAGGGGTGGGGTGCTGTTCATGGATCAGGAGTACTCCTACGGCGCCGCCATTTCCGATGTCGATCTCGACGGCGATCTCGACGTTCTGTACGTCAATCCGTACCAGAGATCCTACAATTTCGGCGGGATACGGCTCGTTCGAAACGAAGGGGACTGGGCCTTTGTCGACGGCACCGCCGACTCCCGGATCCTTTCCCAGCTCGCGTTCGGGTGCACGTTCGGCGACGTCACCGGCGACGGTTATCAGGATCTCTTCGCCGGCTATCTCTGGTACTACGAGCCCGACAGCGTCGCGAGCGTCAACCACCTGTATTTCAACGACGGCCGGGGACGCTTCATCGCCGCGCCCGACCGGCTCGTTTTGCCCGGCGACATACGAGTCGGGGGAGGCGTCTTCGCCGATTTCGATAACGACGGCGACCTCGACCTCTTCGCGGCTGCGAGGGATGCGACTCAACGCCACGGACCCCCTCGAAACATGCTGTTTCTCAACGACGGAACGGGGAGATTCATCGATGCGACGGACGGCTGCGGGATCGACGGATTGGGCGCAAGCCAGGCCGCTCTCGCGGAGGACTTCGATAACGACGGGCTCGTCGATCTGTTCGTGGTGAACGCTGCCCGGTGCGCCTTCTACCGGAACATGGGCGGTGGGCGGTTCGAAGCGGTCAAGAACGAGTTGATCGCGAGCGAGCCCGGTATCGGCGCGGCGGTCGCCGATATCGACGCCGATGGAGATATGGACATCGCAATTCTCGGCCGCGATCGTTCGGATCCGATATGCATCGAAAACACGAACAGCGACGG
>JAPLKY010000384.1 GCA_026387805.1 Candidatus Krumholzibacteriia bacterium | reverse complement strand
CGTGCAGGCCGCGGCGCTCCTCGCGGAGGCCGGCTGGATCGATCGCGACGGCGACGGTGTCCGCGAGAAGAACGGCGCGCCGCTCGCGCTCGCGATCTCGGCGATGACGGGCAATCTGAACCGCGAACGCACCGAGATGGTGCTCAGGGAGCAGTACCGCAGGGTCGGCGTCAATCTCGGCATCAGGAACTATACCCCCGGCGAGCTCTACGCGAGCTGGGATGAAGGGGGAGTCCTCCGGCGCGGCACGTACGACATCGCTCTGTACGCCGTGCTCACGCCGCCCGATCCCTCGAACAAGGACGGCACGTACTCCGAAGGATTCATTCCGCCGAAGGGGCAGAATTTCACGCGCATCAGGAACGAAAGGCTCTCGCGCCTCCTCGCGGAAGGGAACAGGACGGTCGTCTTCGCCGAGCGCAAGAGGATCTACGACGAAGCGGCCGCGATCGTCGCCGCCGAGGCGCCGGTGATCCCGCTCCTCTGGGTGACGCAGCTCGACGTCATGCCGCAGGCTCTCGTCAATTATCGTCCCAATCCGACGCAGTCGGGGGACACCTGGAACGCGAATGAGTGGTGGCTGAAGAAATGAAACGGCACTACCGGTGGCTTTTCATTGCGCTCGTCGTTATCGTCGGCGCGATCCTTCTCGTCGATCTGATCCCTGACGGTGAGAAAGCGTCGGGCCCCGTCGTCAGGTTCTGGGGCGCCGCGCGGCGGGTCGGCGGCTCGTGCCTCATCGTCGAGAACGAGGGGACGCGGTTCATCGTCGACTGCGGCGCTCTCGGGGAGCAGGGGGCCGGAGCGCTTCCTCCGCGGCCCGATTCGCTCGCCTTCGCCATCGTCACGCACGCCCATATCGATCACGTCGGGCTCCTCGCCGAGCTCTTCGCTGCCGGCTTCAGGGGGCGCGTATACTGCACGCCGGGAACGGCGGAGCTCGCGCCGATTATGCTCTCGATGATGCGGGGGACGTCGCGGGAGAAGATTCCGCGCGAGGCGTACGATAGGGCGCTCGCGAGCCTCGTTCCCGTGCCGTTCGGGCGGACCGTCCCGGAGCGCGGCGTGTCGTTCCGATTCTTCAGGGCCGAGCATCTTCTCGGCGCGGCCTCCGTCGATATGCGACTCGTTTCGGGCGTGGACACGGTGCGCCTCGTCGTTTCGGGTGATATCGGCGCCGGGAACTCGATTCTTCTCCCCCCGGCGGAAAGACCCGGACGCGCGGACTACGTCATCATGGAATCGACCTACGGCGGCACCGTGCGGGACACCTCGCGCGCGGCGGCCGCCGGGCACGAAACGTTCGCCGATTCAATCGCGAAGATCATTCGCGCGGGCGGAGACGTGCTCATTCCGTCGTTCACGCTCGGGAGAACCCAGGAAGCGATGGCCGTCATCGATCGGTTCATCAGAAAGGGCACGATCCCCTCGGGAACCGATGTATACGTCGACAGCCCCACCGCGCGCAAGATCACCGGCGTATACCGGCGCATGAAAGGGGATCTCTCCGAATGGGCGCGATCGGCCTATTCGGGAGAGGTCTTGCGGTTTCCGGAGCTGCGGGAGGTGCGGAGCCGAACGTCGCTCAAGGTCCACGACCGCACGCACCGGCCCGCCATTTTCATTTCCTCGAGCGGCGATCTCGCGCACGCGAATTCTCCGAGGCATCTCATGAAAATGTACGACGATCCGGGGAATCTTCTCTGCATCATCGGCTGGCAGCCGCCCGGCTCCCTCGGGGGACGGCTCCTCGCGGGGGAAAGCCCCGTGCTCGTGGGGCACCAGGAGGGAAAGAAATTCAAGCGGGATTGGATATCGCCCGCGATCGCGACGAGAGGATTCCACTCGTTTTCGGGGCACGCGGACGCGACCGGTCTTCTCGAGTGGCTCGGGGCCGCGACCGGAGTACAATGCGTTTTTCTCGTCCATGGCGAGGAGAGGCAGTCGCTCGAGCTCGAACAGATGATCCGCGCGAAGCTCGGTCTCGAGGTGACGGTGCCGCGGCGGGGAGACGGATTCGTGCTCACCGCGCGGAATGGGGCGGTCGCGAAGAAGTTCCCCGCGCAAGCGGCGGGGCGATTCGATTCCCCTGCGCCGGCGACCGTCCGATCCGATTCCCTCACGAGCAGCGAGGCGGCCGCGGCGGCCGGCGAGGCGCGCGAGAGCGATGATTGATGGAGGGTCCGTTGGAGATTCGCGGAAAGGTCCGACCATGAGGAAAAGCATAGCGCGAAGGCTCGCGCGAATCGTTCCGATCGTCGTTCTCATCTCGATCGTGACGTTCGCCCTTCTCCACCTCGCGCCCGGCGGCCCGGCCGGAGTGCTCTCGGGCAACGCGCGGATGAGCGAGAGCGATCTCGCGCGGATCAGGGGGAATCTCGGGCTCGACAAGCCCCTTCCGGTGCAATACCTCCTCTGGTTCAAGAAGGTTTTTCTGAGCCTCGATTTCGGGAACAGCTACGCGACGGGGGAGCCCGTCGCTCGCATGATCCTCGGGCGATTGCCCGCGACGCTCGAGCTCATGGGCGCGGCCTTCGCGCTCGCCCTCATCCTCGGCGTTTCGATGGGAGTCGTTTCGGCCGTGCGCCGGGACGGCCCGCTCGATCAACTGTTCTCCCTCGTCTCGGCGGCGGGGCTATCGATGCCGGTTTTCTGGCTCGCCCTCGTCTCGATCTATGTTTTCTCGCTGAGGCTCGGTATCTTTCCGAGCGGAGGGAGGGAGACGATCGGCGCCCCGCCGGGCTTTTTCGATCATCTCCGCCACCTCGTGCTCCCGGCGTGCGTGCTCTCGATCGGTTTTCTCGCATCGTGGAGCCGCTACACGAGGGCGCAGCTCCTCGGCGCGATCCGGGGGGATTTCGTGCGCACGGCGCGGGCGAAGGGACTGAGCGAGACGACGGTGATCTGGAAGCACGCGTTCAGGAACGCGGCGCTTCCCGTCTTCGCCGTGGTCGTCATGCAGATTCCGGCGCTCACGGAGACCGTGTTCTCGTGGCCGGGGATGGGTAGGCTCTTCTACGAGGGGCTCGCGCGGCACGACTACCCGCGTGTGCTCGGGGTCGTCGTGATCTCCTCGTTCCTCATCATCGTTTTCAACGCGATCGGCGACCTTCTCTATGCGGCGGTTGACCCGAGGATATCTCCGGGGGGCGCGCCGGGCGCAGTCGGTCAGAGCGCGGAGGATGCATGATGAGGGAGAACGCATACGGCGCATTCGCGAATCTCGGAAGCGCGCTCGCGCCCGATCGGGGCGCTCGACTCGACGGCGGAGGCGGATTCTTCGCCTGCAGGGGCGCCGTCTATTCGCTGATCCTCATCCTGCTTGTTCTTGTCGTATCCGCGCTCGCGCCGCTTCTCATGCCGCATGAAAGGGACGCGATGAATCTCGATTCGATCCTCGCCGCGCCGTCGGTCGAGCACGTGCTCGGCACGGACGATCTCGGCCGCGACGTCTTCACCAGGCTCATCTACGCGGGGCGATTCAGCATGCTCGTCGCGCTTTGCGCCGTGGCGATCGCGCTCGCGATCGGGGTGCTCCTCGGAGCGATCGCGGGCTACTTCGGCGGGGCGGCCGACGCGGCGGTCGCGATCGTCGTCGATCTCTTCCTGTCGGTCCCCGTTTTTCTCGTCCTCCTCGTCGCGGCCTCCGCGGGCGGCGGCAGGATCTGGATCGTTCCGCTCGTGATCGGAGGGACCTCGTGGATGGAGACGGCGCGCGTCGTGCGCTCGATTCTGATTCCCCTCAGGGAGGAGGCTTTCGTCGGAGCGGCCCGGGCGGCGGGGGCGAAAGACGCGAGCATCGTCGTCCGGCACATGCTGCCGCAGGCGCTCCCCGCGGTCGTCGTATCGGCGACGGTCGGTTTCGCGCAGGCGATGCTCGTCGAATCGGCGCTGAGTTTCCTCGGCTTCGGCATCCAGCCTCCCGTGCCCACCTGGGGGAACATGCTCCAGAACGCCCATGTGTTCATCAGACAGGCTCCGCTCGCCGCGATCGTGCCCGGTTTCATGATCTTCATCATGTGTCTCTCCTTCAACTACGTCGGGGAGGGCCTGCGCAGGGCGCTTGCCATCGAGCGATGATTTCGCTACCTTCATTCAATGAACGCGAAGCATAAAGCGGTTGCTCTCGTCTCGGGAGGTCTCGACAGCGCGCTCGCCGTCGCCGTCGTGAAGCGCCTCGGCGTCGACGTCCTCGCTCTCCACGCCTCGATCGGCTATTCGCCCGGATTCATGCGGGCCGAGGTCGCCGGCGAGAAGCCCGCCGA
>JAPLKY010000157.1 GCA_026387805.1 Candidatus Krumholzibacteriia bacterium | reverse complement strand
ACGAGATTCCCACACCAGCGCCCCGGCTGAGGATATCCTCTGCACGCCGAGGCTCCCCCCGGCCATTTGCCAAACGATTACGAAATCGCTTCCGTAGCGCGCGATCGCCGGGTTTGCGTCGTGGCCCACATCGTCGCCTATCGCGACGCCATTTGTCTGCCAGAGCGCATTTCCGAACTCGTCGACTCTCTGGGCGTAGATGTCAGCGGGATACGCCCCGGTGCTTCCATCCACCCATACGACCACGAACCCGCCCGCACCATCCGATACCGAGGCAGAATTCGACCCTCCGGTGGCGCAAATCGCCGTGCCGTTTTCCTCCCATTTCGCGTTCGCTGCGCCTGCCGCGAATATGACCGAAAGCAGCGATATCGCGACCACGAGACCAAACAGATGTCTAGCCATACTTCTTTCCTCCACTCTTTCTGAAACATGCGACCCGATGACGCGCTCGAATCGACGGTGCGAGCAACGTCACCCAAGAATCGGCGACAGACCTCCCCCTCTCCCCGCGCACCCCGAGCCGTTTCCGGAGGCACACGAATCCCCTTGCTCCATGTAGCCCACGAGCCAGGCCGTCTCTGATTTTTGAAGATTAGTACTTGATGCCCAGGTATGCCTTTGTCTTCAGTGACGACGTTTGCAGCATTGTTGCATGAACCGGATTTATATTGCAATGAAAATATTCAACATTCGGCGAATGTAAAGTATCATTGACGCGCGTAACAATTACATTACGCCAGCCAATCATATCTAATAAGACCGGTGGATTCTCTATGAGCCCATGGACGGCAGGGGGCTACTGCCGCAGAAGCGCCGAGAGCCGCGAGCCAATTTCCATGAATGCGCGGATCTCTTCCGGCTTGAGGAGCTTCCTGTGCCGGTAGAGAATGATCGTGCTCCCGTCGGCTTCCATCGAGACGCCGGGCATACTCTCGATGAAGGCGATCATTCTCTCGCCGAAGAAGTTCCGAATCTGATACTCGTCGTCCCCGCGCAGGGAGTATTTCTTCGAGAAATCCGGATGCGTCTCGAACTCGATGTCCTTGTGCCCGAAGAAGGCCTCAACTCTGTCCCACACGTGCTCCGGGCGAAGGCAGAAGCGGGGGAGCGTCCGCCCGCCGACCTTCAGGCTCAGCACCGTCTGCCGGTAGGTATGCTGTTCCTTGCCACCGCCGACCGTATAGGCATAGTCGAAGAGCGCCGTGCCTGCATTATCGCCCGAGCCCCGTAGACAATTCGTGAAATGCTTCGAGCGCCCGTGGGCGCAGAGCCGGAAGTTGCTCATGCCCGCGAGCAGGCTGTCGTCCCGCTCGGGCGAGAAGCTCCACCGCAGTTCGCCGGCGAGCTGCTGAAGCGCCTCGTGCCGTTTCTCCTGGAGGCGGCGCCTCCAGAAGAACATGCCGCCCGCAAGCGCGGCCGCAGCGAGAATGACCAATACTAATTGAAACGTGTTCATGTCGTGCTCAAACCTCCAAGCCGGGCCGACACGACGATCACTTCGGATAGTACGTCACGACGAGGGAGGGAATGAAGTCCCCTTCCTCGACGCGCGTGCTGTTCTCCGACTTCCCGACGGTGATCGCCGCCTCGGCGAGCTGGTACTTCATGCTCGGCCAATGGCAGACCTCGACCTTCGCGACGTACTTGCCCGGCTTCACGGGCTTCCCGTCGAGACCCTTGCAGTCCCACGTGTACACGTAGTGGCCGACGTCGATGCTCGCGCCCGTCACGGCGTCCGCGCCCTCGAACTTCGAGATCGCCGCCCAGACGGGGAGCGTGACCTGCTTGCCCTTGACGTTCCCGGCAAATCCGGAGACGTACACGGTCTTCACGTGCTTCTCGGCGGCGTCCTCGATCCAGATCGCGATCTGGGGGGCGAGCTCGTCCCGGAATCCCGACACGAAATCTATCGCGACGACCGGCTTCACGGCCTTGGACTCGTCGAAGGTTTTCACGACCGGGCGCATCCCGGTCATCGCCATCCGCGCCGCGTCGGTGTCGGGGAACTTCGTCGCGACTTCGAGCCAGAAGCGCATCGCCTGCCGCTCTCGCGCGGCGCCGAGCCAGTACATCGCGGTCGCGCTGTCGGCGGGGGACTTCGTGTTCTTGAGAACGTACTCGATATCGGCGACTCCCTGATCGAACTTGCCGACGAAGAACGGCATGGAGATGCCCGTCACCCCGCGGGTGAGACGCGCCTCCACGTCGTTCGGGGCGAGCTCGACGATCTTGTCCGCGGCGCTCATCGCCTCGAAGGCGAGGTTGGTGCGGAGTCTCGTGTCCTCCGCGGTGCGCGCGTCGTAGCCCGCGTTCGCCAGGGCGCCGACGGTCTCGAAGAGCAGCCGGTAGGCGTCGGGGTTCGAGGGATCTATCTCGTTGTGGGCGCGGAGCGCGTCGTGTGCCTCATCGTAGCGCTTCGCATCCATGAAGGCGCGAGAGAGATCGAGAAGGAGCGCGGCATTGGCCGGCTCGGCCTCGATGCGGCTCTTGAGGGAGGCTATGCCTGCGGGATCGCCGGGCTTCGGCGCGAGCCACGCGGGCTTCTCCTTCGGGGCGGCCGGGGCCATCGCGCCGAGGCGCGCCTCGGCGGCCTTCGCGGCGTCGGTGCCGGGGGCGAGCTTGATGAGCTTCTCGTAGGTCGCGCGGGCGTCGACGGGATTCTTCGCCGCCTCGTAACCCTCGGCGAGCATGGAGTACGCGGGAACGATCATCTCCTTGGGCACGGACGCTGGCGCCTTCTCGCTCATCGCGATGACCTGCTTCAGGTCGGCGATGCCGCCCGGGAGCTTCCCGAGAAACACTGGCACCTTGACGCCCATGAGGCCACGGTAGAAATAGGCCGTGGGATTCTCGGGGCCGAGCGCGACCGCCTTGTCGAGGAGCGTGAAGCTCTCAGACGTGAGGCGCCCCGCCTCCATGAAGTTCCCGCCCGTCTGGCCCGCGCTCCGGCCCGTGTAGAGGCCGAGGTAGGCGTAGACGTCGGAGCTCGTCGGGTGCTCCACTGCCGCCTGCTTGAGAATGGCGATCGCCTCGGGGAGCTTCCCGCCGTTCGCGAGGGTTTGGGCTTCGGAGATGTAGGCCGCGGCAGTCTTGGCGGCCTGAGCCGCGGCGGCAGTGCCGAGCATCGCGACCGCGGCGACAAGGATCATGATAATGAGAGCCAGTGAGCGCGATTTCATGAGGGTCTCCTTCCTGCAGTGGTTAGACCTGAATACGAGGCATCATAGCAGAAAGTTGCCGATGTGGAAACGTCGTTCTTATTGAGAAGGTGAAGGACTCCGCAACGATTACCGTCGCCTCATTTTATTGAACAGCACACCGGCCCTTATCGCCCGAACTTCTTCGACGCCATGCTCGCCAGCCTGGCGACGAGCCGGATCGTGGCCCGACGGGTGGCGGGGCTGTCGTCCGCGATGAGGTTCCTCATCTCCCTGACGAGATCCCGCTGGATTTTCGAGTGGAGGGCGAGCCCCTTTGCCGTCGGCTCGAGGCTGAGCGTGCGCGCATCGGCGGAATCGCGCGAGCGGCGGACATACCCTTTCTCGACGAGCGAATCGACGACCCGGCTCGTCGTGCTCTTGTCGAGATAGAGCTCGGAGGCAAGCTCGTTCAGCGTCATCGCCCAGCGTGCGACGATGGAACTCAAAGCATAGCATTGTGTTACGGAAATGCCGTGGTAGTAGGTCGCCTTCCGTTCACGGAACTGATGGGCCTGGACGAGCTCGCTCAGCGCCGCCTGGAGGTCGAAGGCATCCATCTGCAGCCGCATATCCTTCGCGGCGGGGCCGCCCTTGCTCTGTTTTCGCGGCATGGCGATCCTTCCTATAAGAAACGACGGCGGAGATTCGGTTGTCAGTACCAACTATACACATCCGCCGTCGATTTTGCAAACGGAGAAGCGAGAGGCCGGGGCCCGCCCCGGTGCCAGCGTCGATCGGTGCCGCCGCGACCGGCACGTTGGTCGCCGCGACCGGCCCCGCGCCCCGGTGTCGCTCGGTCCGCCTGCGACCGGCTCATTTCCCCTTCGGATTCCGCTCCTCCTGTCCGTTGTCGTACATCCCGACGACCCCGTCGATGGCGCCCGAGGCGTTGCGCGTGAAGCGCACCCTGAAATACCCGACCTCCTGGAGCGCGAAGAGATCCTTACCCATCGGGACGAGCGTCCCCCTCGGCCGTCCCTGGCGCTCGTAGATGAGCTTCGATCCCTCCATGAAGAACGTGCGCGGGCCGAATATGCCGACGTACTCCTTGAGCTCTTTCACCGTGGGCGTGTACGCCTCGATCTCGCTCTCGACCGCCGTGCGCGCCCAGGCGAGCGCGGCCTTCGCGACCGCGTCCTCCGTATTCTCCTCGAGCTTCTTCAGCGCGTCGAGGTGCGCCGCGGCGAGGGCCTTGTCCGCGGGAACCGCGATATCGGGCCGGACGCCCACAACTTCCCAGTTCGTATTGGTCACGGGGCTGATCGCGCGGCCGCTCGGGAGCCTGAGCCCCGCGCTGAACGGTCCGACGTCGAACGTGAGGAACTCGATCGTGTGCGCGGCGCCGGCCGTCGTTTCGCCGACGACCGTCGCGCGTTTCTCGTTCTGGAGGTCGTACGTGAACTCCTCGGCCGCCGAGCCGGTGAATCCGCTCACAAGGATATAGACCGGCACGTCGGGCATCCTCTTCCCCGGCACCCAGTCGTCGCTCCACGACTGGATCGTCACGTTCTCGCGGCGATGATACCAGTCGATGAGATGCACGCTCCTTTCGAAGAAATACCCGGCGAGGAGCTTGATCATCGAGGCGTTCCCGCCGCCGTTCTCCCGCAGGTCGATGATGAGGGCGTCGGTGTTCGCGACGAAGGCCATCGCGGCGGCCGCCGTGGGGCCGGCGAGATCGGTGTCGACGAAATTGTTGAATTTGACGTAGCCCACGTTCCCGGCGAGAAGCTCCGTCTTCCTGAAGCCGTAGTTGTCGCGGCGGAGCATCTCGCGCTGCTCATCCGCGCCGCATGGGCCGGGATCCTCGGAAGTCCTTATCCTGATCCGTCCCGGCGGCATCGCCGCCATCTGCATGTGCTTGTCGAGGTAGATCTTCGCCACGTCCGCCTGGAGCCGGTCCATGAACTCGGCCGGATCGGTGAGCGTGCGGTAGGCGCCCGCGGCGAGGTTCGCGCGCAGCAACGAATCCATCCGCGCGGCCTTGTCGGCGAAGATGTACCCTTCTTTGAGGGCGGCCGTGATGCTGTCGATGACGGCGGCCTGCACCTTCGCGTCGATGGCGGGGAGGTCCCCCCTGCCCATGCCGGGGAGCTGGGCCGAAGCGCCGAGAACGAGTGCCCCGACCGCGAGGGCCGCGAGAACGAGAACCGAGACGAGAAATCCGAACGAACGTTTGACGCACATGGCATTCTCTCCTTTCGTCAATCACTTGTTGCGAACGAGATCGATTTTCATGGTAATGCACTCCCGGCACATGCGGCAGTATTCGAGGGGGTCTCGCGCGACGCGCTTGAAGCCGACGCGCCGGTAGAGCCGGATCGCGTCCTCGAGCACGAGGTCCGTGCGGAGGTAGAGCTCCCGGGCGCCCATCGAGCGGGTGCGGTCGATCGCCGCGGTGATGAGGGTTCCACCTATACCCCGACGTCGGAGATCGGACCGCACCGCCATCTTGCAGAGTTCGATATGGCCCCCGGGATGCTTCATGAGGGCGCAGGTCCCCGCGATCTCGCCGTCCCAGAGGGCGAAGAGGACGACGCCGCCCCGGCGCACGATGCGCCCCATCGGATCGGAGAGGATCGAGGTGTCTACCTTCTCTATATCAAAGTGCTCCCGCATCCACTCCTCGTTCAGGCTCCGGAAGTGCTTCTTGTACGCCGGGCGGTAGTCGACGATCTCGAGACGGCGCCGGGGCTCGAGGCGCAGGCGCTCGCGCACCCGATCCGCGACGGAGCGCCGCGCAAACGCCTTTTCGAAGCGGCCGATGCCGGAGAGGAGATCGCCGTCCGCCTCGGCGAGAATCTCGGAGACGGCCCGTCCGATCTCGCGCCAGATGGGCTTCAGGCGCCCGAGGGCGCGTTTCCCGGCGGGAGAGAGGGTATACAGGCGGCGCCTGCGATCTCCGCGCCCGTTCCGGACAACGCGTATGAGCTTCGCGCGGACCATCTCGTCCGCGATCTTCGCGACCGCCGTGTGGCTCACGCCGAGCGCCGCGGCGAGCTCGCCCACGGCGAGGGGAGACCGCTTGCTCAATGCGTAGAATGCGGGGAACCACCGCGGCCTGAACTCGACCCCGAGGTCGCGGTAGAGCTCTTCCCCTTCGGCCATCATCGTTTCGCTCAGGCGGCGCAGCCGGCTCGCGAGCGCGAGCTCGCCGAGCTCGGCGAAAATATCCTGACGTCGTGGCATGGACATACCTCCTCCCCCATTCAACAAAATATTGGG
>JAPLKY010000408.1 GCA_026387805.1 Candidatus Krumholzibacteriia bacterium | reverse complement strand
CATCGGCGTCACCCGCTATTCGAGGATTCCCGGAAGAATGAAAAGAGGCCGGGCCCGAAAGGGCCCGGCCTCTCCATTTGCCGCCTCGAATTCGAAGCCTATTCCTCAGACATGAACGGGTAGCGGTAGTTCTCCGGCGGGCAGTACGTCTCCTTGATCGTCCGCGGGCTCGTCCAGCGGATCATGTTGAGAAGGCTCCCCGCCTTGTCGTTTGTGCCCGACGCGCGGCTCCCGCCGAAGGGCTGCTGGTTGACGACGGCGCCCGTCGGTTTGTCGTTGATGTAGAAATTCCCGGCCGCGTCGCGGAGCGCTTCCGTCATCATCACGATCGCCTGGCGGTCCTGCGCGAAGATAGCGCCCGTGAGCGCGTACGGCGACGTCGTCGAGACGAGGCCGAGCGTTTTCTCGAGCCGGCTGTCGTTGTAGACGAAGATCGTGAGCACGGGGCCGAAGATCTCGTCGCGCATCGTCTTGAAGTCGGGCTTCTTCGCCACGATCACGGTCGGTTCGATGAAGTAGCCCTTGCGATCACTGCAGCCGCCCCCCGCGATGATCTTCGCGCCGCTCGAGCGTTTCGCGTACGCGATGTATCCCTTGATGTTCTCGAAGGCCGCCTTGTCGATCACGGCGGTCATGAAGTTGCGGAAGTCCGCCGGATCGCCCATCTTGATCGTCGAGATCTCGTGGAGGAGCATCTTCTTGACGCGCGGCCAGAGGCTTTTCGGAACGTACGCGCGCGCGGCCGCCGAGCATTTCTGGCCCTGGTACTCGAAGGCTCCCCGTACCATCGCGATGACGAGGGGCTTCACGTCCGCCGTCGGATGCGCGAATATGAAATCCTTCCCGCCCGTCTCGCCGACGATCCTCGGATACTGGTTGTAGCTCTTGATGTTGGTGCCGATCACTTCCCACATCTTCTGGAACGTCGAGGTGCTCCCGGTGAAGTGAACGCCCGCGAGATCCGGGTGCGTGAGCACGAGGTCGCCGATGACCGAGCCCGGTCCCGGGATCATGTTGATGACGCCGTCCGGGAGCCCGGCCTTCTTGAGGATCTCCATGATGAAATGCGCCGAGTAGACCGCGCTCGAGGCTGGTTTCCATAGGCACGTGTTGCCCATGATTGCCGGAGCGGTCGGCAGGTTCCCGGCGATCGAGGTGAAGTTGAACGGGGTCACGGCGAAGACGAAGCCGTCGAGCGGCCGCGCCTCGCTCATGTTCCACATGCCGGGGGCCGATTCTGGCTGCTGGCCGAGAATGGTCTTCATGAAATACACGTTGAAGCGGAAGAAATCGATGAGCTCGCAGGCGGAATCGATCTCGGCCTGGAACGCGGTCTTCGACTGGCCGAGCATCGTCGCGGCATTCAGCGTGGCCCGGTATTCGCCGGCGAGAAGATCGGCCGCCTTCAGGAACACGGCCGCGCGGGCCTCCCACGGGAGCGCCGCCCATTCCTTCTTCGCCGCCAGGGCGGCCTTGATCGCTGCCTCGACCTCGCGCTTGCCCGCTTTGTGATACACGCCGAGCACATGCTTGTGATCGTGGGGAATGACGCAGAGGCCCGTTTTTCCCGTGCGGACGTTTCTGCCGCCGATGACGCACGGAATATCGATCTTCTTGCGGCCGAGCTCTTTCAGCTTCGCCTTGAGCTCGGCCTTCTCCTTCGAGCCGGGGCCGTACGCGTAGATCGGCTCGTTCTTCGGCATCTCGATCTTGGGGATGCTTGTGATCACCGGGTACCTCCGTTTGTTCAGGTTGCTTCTTCAGAAATGCGGGGCGTCTGCCCCGCAGGGTAACCTTTCGATGAAAAGCGGGCAGAAATACGTTTTGCAATATAACACAACGGCATTTCGCGGTCAACAGGGGCTAATGATCGCGGTTCGGGAATCGCGGTCGGGGTTCACACGCGGGAGTTTTCGACGAGGCGCCGATCCTTTCGCGCCCTAGTGCGACGCACCGGAAGAGTCCGCCGTCGCGCGCAGATAGTCCTCGAACAGCCGTTTCTGCTCCTCGCCGCGGCAGGGGCTCATGTAGTGGAAGAAATCGAACATGACGAACGACGAAACGAACGGCGCTTCGGCGTCGATTTGCTCGAGTATGCGCTCGACGGAAGCCGGTTCGCGTCCGCGCCCGCTCGGGCAATACCGGAATATCTCGATATCGGACCAGATCTCGATTTCCGCCTCGCCGCAGACGTCCTGCATGGCGCGGAAATACGGAACGACGTTCGAATCCATGAGCTTCTCCCGCCGGTTCGCTCCGACGCCGTCCTGGAGGATGAGGATTTCCACACCCGAACCGGCGAGGAGATCCGCGAAGAGCTTTCGGAACGCTTCGGGAGATGGGCACTGTGCGAGAGACGGCGCGATCGCAACCGGTTTGCCGCCGGAGATGGCTCGGCAGTGATCGCTTTGCCGCCGCAGGAATCCGCGGAGGAGCGAGACGAACTCGGGCTTGAATTCGTAGTACCGAAGCTCCTGGGGGATGTACCATCCGGCGAATGACGGATGGCGTCCATAGCGGGCCCAGGCCTGGTCGGCGAGCCGCAGGCTCTGGGTCGCCGCGCGATCGAGGTATCGGGGATGCGTGATGCGCTCGTGCCACCGGTCGATCGTCGAGAGTCCCAGGTAGACGCGCATTCCGTGCTCGTCCGCGTACTCGAGGATGATGCGGGCCGGATCGCATGCCGCCGGATCGGCCGGAATGAAGCGCTTGTTCTCGTGCTCGAGCCATTGGATGATCACGAGATTGATTCCCGCGTCCCGCATCGCATCCAGCTCGCAGAGCCAGGCGGCGGAGTCCAAGCTCATCATCCAGTCCTGATACTGGATAAAGGTCCCTCCGATGCGCGGTCTCGTGGGGAGCTTGGGGCGGGCCGCGGACCCGACCGCCGGCGCCGGTGCCAGCAGGAGGAGGGTGGAAATGAGGATACACTGCGCTGAACTAATCATGATAGGGATAGTATACACCAGATGGCACCCTTTTGTCAGCGTCCTTCCGCCGGAGGCTATTGACTTTGGCCGCGTAATGCTGTTATCTTGAAAAGGTTTCGCGCCGGAATCCATCGGCGACAGGGGTGTAGCTCAATTGGCAGAGCATCGGTCTCCAAAACCGAGGGCTGCAGGTTCAAGTCCTGCCACCCCTAATATTTTTTCAGCTTGAAGGCGGCGTTCTTCGAATCGCGCCTTCGGGGAGGGAGAGGCCGCGAATGAGCAAGGGCAGG
>JAPLKY010000396.1 GCA_026387805.1 Candidatus Krumholzibacteriia bacterium | reverse complement strand
GTCGAGTTCTTCACCTCGCGATCGAATTCCGCCTTGATCTTGAACACCTTCTGGAAATCCTCGTCGAGCGAGTAGAGAAGATAGTAGAGGTAGTCGTCCCCGATGAGCACGATCTTGACCTTGAGCTTCATCGCTTCGGGCTTCATCGTCGACGATCCCATGAGACTCCATGGATCGTAGCTCTGTATAAGCGCTTCGCTGCTCTTGAGCGTCCGCTTGAGGCTTTGCCAGACGCCCGGCTCGGTGAGCACGTCGAGCGCGTTCAGCACGAGGTACCCCCCGTTCGCGCGATGAAACGATCCGGCGCGGATGTTCAGATGATCCGTCTTCGTGACGCCCCCGAAGACGATGTCGCGCTCGATCGCGCCGAAGAGGTTCCGGAAATTGGGGAAATTCTCGATGATGACGGGGGGCGCCTTCGTTTCGGAGTTGTCGACGACGACGTTCACGCGGAATTCCCTGAACGGATCCTCCCGCTCGCCCGGATCGGCCGCGGCGGCGCCTATCTGCGACGAGCCGTCCTCATCGGAGGGGCGGAAGAGATCGAGCTTCTGCATGAGCGTTTCCTCGACCTCGTCGAGCTCCTTCGAGAGCGCTTCGTTCCCGTACTTCCGCGCGATTTCCTGGATGAGATCGTGAATGACGGGGCTCACCGTGTCGACGTCGAGCTGCTCGAGGCGCTTGTTCGCCGCGCGCTCGAGATCCTTCACCTGCGAGTAGACGACTTGCATCTTCTCGGAAAGCTTCTCCGCGGAGTCCTCGTACTTCTTGATATTCTCCTTCGGCACCTTCCCTTCCTCGGCGAGCTTCTGGAGCTGCGGGAAATTGACCGGATTGCCGTCGACGACGGGCAGAAGCTCGGGCTTCATGATGGGGCCGACCTGCATGCGGACCATCGTGAATCCCTCGCTCGCGATATCCTTCTCGAACTTCGAAATGATGTCCTTCTGCTTCACCTGGAACTCTTCGATGAGCTTCTTCCGGCGATCCTTGTAGTAGTCGCTCTGGAAAACGGACGAGATCTTCGAAAGGAGCTCCGCGATCAGGCGATTCATATCGGCGGAGAGCTCGTTCCCCTTTCCCGCTTCGAGCTCGATCATCCGGGGCATATTCGGATTCTTGAAATTGTTCATGTAGCAGATGTCGGAAGGTATGGGACCCTTCTTGTCGAGGCGCTCGAGGAGGTGCTTGATTGTCGTCGTCCGGCCCGTTCCCACGAGCCCCGTGATGAAGATGTTGTATCCCCGGTGCTCGAGCTTGAGCCCCATCTTGATGGCGGAAAGCGCCCGGTCCTGACCGATGATGTCCTGGCACGGCTTGATATCGTCGGTCGTCTTGAAATCGAACAGGCTGGAGGCGCAGCGCCACCGCAACCTGGACGGCGGGAGCTCGCGCGCGTGTACCGTTTTCTTCATTGCCGATCCTCCGTACGAATGGTGCGGCGAACGTCCGAAGAGGCGCTCACCTCAGCCGCTTCACGATGATGGCGGTCGCGTCGTCGCGCCACTTCTCGTTCGCGCCGTATTTATATACTTCCATGAAAAGCCGCTCGATGATCGTGGACGCCTTCTCCTGCCGCTCCCTCTTGACGAGCTCTATCAGGCGCCCGTCGCCGAAGGGCTCGCCCTTCGTATCCTCGCGCTCCACGAGCCCGTCGGTGTAGAGGACCAGAACGTCCCCCACGTCCATGAACGCAAAACCGCGCTTGAAGGTCATATCGGCGACCGGGCCGAGGATCGTCCCTCCGACGGTGAGCGACAGGGTCTCCGATCCCGTGATGAGGAACGGGGCGTTGTGCCCCGCGTTGACGTACACGAACGTGCCTTTCTCCTCGAGCTCTCCGTACACGAGAGAGATGAAGCGCGACGAGAGGAAGCTCCCGTTGATCACGCGGTTCAGCTTTCCGATGAGGCTCGAGATCTTGAACTCGCGCTCGACTCCCATCCTGAGCCCGGTGAGAACGTCTCGGGCAAGCAGCGCCGCCGGGAGCCCGTGTCCGCTCGCGTCTCCGATCGCCAGCCCGATCATCTTGCTGTCGAAGATGTGGAAGTCGTACAGGTCCCCCCCGACGAACTCCGCCGCCATCGACCGCCCCGAGATGTCGTAGCCTTCGAAAACGGGATCGTGCTTCGGCAAGAGGCTCTTCTGGATCTCGTACGCTTCCTGGAAGACCACGCCGAAGCTGCGCGTGGATCTGATATAGTTGAGCGTGTTCCGGATCGAGTTGAGCGAAAGCTCGATGAGCTCGCGTTCCCACCCCGTTCCGAGCCTGAACGCCATGAGAAACTGGTTTTCCTCGCCGATGACGACCGCGACGCTGTTGTTGCCCCACGGCGGCCAGGCGGAATCGGAGAAAATGTAGGCCTTGTGCTCGATCACGAGCGAGATCGCCGGATCGCTCCTCGGAACGGAGACCGGCCATGGCTCGAGCGACGCACCGACAGGGCCCTTGACCTTTTCGTACGAGCTCCCCTTGCGACGGTAGAGACATCCGCTCTGTATCTTGAGATCGGCCCCGAACGACTGGGCGAGCTCGTCGAGCACGAGAAGATTGAGATCCTTGGCGCTCGCCTTGCCGATCTGGGCGAGGAGCGAATCGAATTTTCTATAGAACGCTTTCGGTTGAAACTCTTTCGGTTCCATGAGGTTCACCCCTGATTTCATCGACCCCTGCAAGGCACAAGATACGCGATAAACGGCACCCGGCGCAACGCTTCTTTGCCTGGCGCGGGATACGCGGGTCCTGGCGCTGATTGCACCCCGCACGGACGCGGGTCCTGCCGCTGATTGCACCCCGCCCGTGCTCGCGAGCAAGGCTCGCTGCGCAGCGGGCGGGGACCCCATCAGCGTCACCCGCTAACAAAGATTTTGCCGGAGAAGCCCCGCACGGGTATAATACCCGAAAGACTTCCATCTTCACCTTGAACGCGCAGCAAGGCGAGAAAGGGCGGTAGCCGGGATGCTCGACAGAAGGAAATTCCTCGCAGGCCTCGCGGTGGGCGCCGCGGGGCTCCTCGTTCCCAAGGGGAAGCTCCCCGCTTTCCCCGCGCAAAAAGGCGCAAAGCCCGCGCCCAAACCGAAAGACGAGAAGTACGCGATGGCGGTCGTCAAGGGCGGCGATCCGACGCTCGTTACGCGCAAGGCCATCGACCTCATCGGCGGGATGGGCTCGTTCGTCTCGCGGGGGGACGTCGTTCTCGTGAAGCCGAACATCGGATGGGACCGCACGGAGGAGCAGGCCGCCAACACGAATCCGCTCGTCGTCGCCGCCCTCGTCACGATGGCGCTCGAGGCCGGAGCGAAGAAGGTCGTCGTCGCGGACAACCCGTGCAATGACGCGCGGCGCACCTACAAGCGGAGCGGCATCGAGGACGCGGCGAAGAAGGCCGGCGCGGAGGTCCTCTTTATGGAAGACCGCCATTACGTGAAAACGAACCTCAATGGCGAGGTTCTCAAGGATTGGCTCGTGTTCCGCGGCGCGCTCGACGCGAACAAGATCATCAACGTTCCAATCGCGAAGCACCACGGCCTCGGCGGGATAACGCTTATGATGAAGAATCTCATGGGAGTCACCGGGGGCGCGCGAAACCTCATGCATCAGAGGCTCCCCGAGAGCATCGTCGATCTCCAGGCGTTCTTCAAGCCGCAGCTCAACGTGCTCGACGCGATCAGGATCCTCAAGGCGAACGGCCCCCAGGGAGGAAGCACGAAAGACGTCGAGAAGCTCGACACGGTCGCCGCGAGCGCCGATCCGGTGCGGCTCGAGGCGTGGGGGATCTCGCTCTTCGGGAAGAAGATCGAAAACTTCCCCGCGGTCGCTCTCGCGGAAAAACGCGGCCTTGGGATCAAGGATTTCCGGAGCTCGGGATTCATCGAGGTCAACCTCGGGTAACGAATGATGAAGAACCTTCGGCGCGTATCGCAGATCGTCTTCTTTCTCTTCTTCGTCTATCTGTTCATCCAGACGGAGTACAAGGGACGAAACGAGCTCGGGCTCCCCGTCCGGCTCTTCCTCGATTTCGATCCGCTCGTCGCGCTGAGCTCGCTGCTGGCCTCGCACGCGGTGCGCGCGGTGTTCCTCTTTTCCCTTGTCACCGTCGCGCTCACGATCGTGCTCGGGCGATTCTTCTGCGGCTGGGTGTGCCCGCTCGGAGCGATCAACACGGCGATCGGCGGCCTGCGCATGCGGAGGCTCAAGCCGGGCCGCTCCGAGGGGAGATTTCCGCGGTGGCGTCCGGTGAAGTACTACGTGCTTGTGTTCGTGCTCGTCGCGGCGATCTTCGGATGGAACGCGGCGGGATTCCTCGATCCGATCTCGCTCACAATCCGCTCGCTTGCGATCGGCTACAACCCCGCGATCAACAAGATCGCGCGCTCGGCGCTGGAGGCGGGAATCGGGTTCAATATCCCCCTCGTGAGCCCGGGCCTCGATGCGCTCTACACGAAAATGACCGGGACCGTTCTCTCGTTCAATCAGCCGATATTCAGACAGTCGCTCTTTATCGGGCTCATCTTCACGGCGATTCTCGGGCTCAACTTCCTCGCGCCGAGATTCTGGTGCCGCTACCTCTGCCCGCTCGGGGCGCTCCTCGGCCTCATCGGCTGGAAACAGATCGGGGCTCGCGTCGCGAACGATAAGGATAAATGCATCTCGTGTCGGAAGTGCGTCGTCGCATGCCAGGGGGATGCGACCCCATTCCCGCCGGGTGAATGGGCAAGCAGGGAGTGTCTCGTCTGCTACAACTGCCGCGAGGTCTGCCCGGCAAGCGCTATCTCGATTACTGCCGGCGCGCGGAACACGGGCGACGGAAACGTCGACCTCGAGCGCCGGTGGCTCCTCGCAAGCGGCATCGGCGCTCTCCTCGTCGTCCCGGCCATAGCGACCGGCGTGCAGCGCAAGCGCACCGATCCCTCGCTCATCCGGCCGCCCGGCGCGCTCCCCGAGCAGGAGTTTGTCCGCCGCTGCGTGAAGTGCGGCGAATGCATGAAGGTCTGCCTCACGAACGGGCTCCATCCGACCTTCGCCGAGGCGGGGCTCGAGGGGCTCTGGACCCCGATCCTCGTCCCGCGGCTCGGCTACTGCGAGTTCAATTGCAACCTCTGCTCGCAGGTCTGCCCGACGGGCGCCATCCGGCCCGTGACCGTCGCGGAGAAGCAGAAGATCCACATCGGGCTCGCCTTCGTCGACAAGAACCGCTGCCTTCCCTACGCATTCAAACGCCAGTGCATCGTGTGCGAGGAACACTGTCCCACGCCGGAGAAGGCGATCACCTTCGTCGAGGAACCGGCGATCGATGAGAGAGGCGCGATGGTCATTCTCAAGAAACCGGTTGTGAATCCCGACCTCTGCATCGGCTGCGGGATCTGCGAGACGAAATGCCCCGTCATCGACCGCCCCGCGATCTACGTGACGGCGATCAACGAGAGCCGCGCGGAAGAAAACCAACTATTCCTGAAGATCTAGCGCAGGAGAATTAATTTCTGGGATCTTTCAAAGAAATCACTCTTCAGCATGCAGAAATAGATCCCTGACGCTACCGCTCTTCCCCCATTATCCTTTCCATCCCATGAGATACTGTAGACGTTCTTCTTTTGCTTCCCATTCACCAGCGCCCTCACAAGCTGTCCATTGGCGTTGTAAATGGACAGGTTCACATGGCTGTCTCGCGAGATCGAATACTCCACGGTTGTGATCGGATTGAAGGGATTCGGATAGCCGTTCTTGAGATAATCAAAGTACTTCACCGTTTCGCCCGCAATCTCAATTCCCGCGCTTCCAATTCCCTTTATAGTGCCGTCGCTCGTCATTGCGTCCCCAAAAGCCAGTAATGCCATCTCTTCAAACGGAGCTCGATTATTCGCCAAAGACGCGTCTTCCGATTTCATCCTATATCGTACAGTGCCCAGACACATGCTGTCCGCTTGAATGCCGTCCTCAGCAACGAAACAAATGAACATAACATTGGAGCCGTCCCTGTTGATCGGCGCAGCCATGATTGTACCTTCTTGAGCTGCATTCTCTTTCCAACTCAAGTATTCAAGACCGACTTTCTCTCCGTCCAACGCCAAACAGATGGAAACCAGCTGTTGTGCATTCCGCAAGTTGACGTCCACGTTCAAGTACCTTTCTTTGTCTATGATTTCCAGCTGCGCGGGAAGCTCCAGCACTACTCCGGAAACGGCCTTGGAAGCCCTTTGAGCGGCCGTCTCGTAGCAGGGAGCGCTGTGTTGATAGTGCCCTGCCCAGTAAGTGTAGTCGGTGAGATTGACACATGTATCACCCGGCAAATGGGCGAAATTGAAGCATTCGTTGTAGCCAGGCTGGCCCTTGCACTTCTGATATGCGCTTCCAAATGGAACAAGGTCGGCCAGACCCACCAACCCATCCACAAAACCGCCGGGCCCTGTATAATCCGGGCTCTTGAACGCAACCCCAAGTTTCCCGATGACGCTCCCGTCCAGCTCAACACACAGAGAATCAGCGCCGCATCCCGATATTATGCTATATGTAATCGTGGTTTTCCATCCGTTGCCTGAAGTCGCCGCCGAATCCGCGTGCATAGAGTCATTGCAGAAAAACTTCACACATGGGGTCACGGACGAGATCAGTTCAAGCTCCTCCGCGGCGATATCCCTCGTCATATCACTGTCCGCCAAGTCTATATGAACTTTCAGGTTATCCCAAGTTCCATCTGGGCACACGTACAGCGTTGGATTATCCGGACCCGAGTTCGGAGGCCATGCGCTGATATGCGGATTGCCACAATGAAGCAATGAATCAAGATGGGGAGTGCAGTCGACGCCGTATGCACCAATGAGATCGAATCCGGAAACGGTCGGGGCACATGGTGAAAACGAATAGAGGTGCAGATCGTTGTTCCGCTGATCGCAGAATGCAGGATTCGCCTGGAAGTTGCCCGTGCCGACACCCAGCCAGGCTGAATCGACCGGTTCATTGTCGTAGAAACATGAATAGTTGACGTCGTAATAGTCGCCGCCCCTTCGTATTGATTCGATATCATTATAAGCAAAGATGCAGCCATTAACCTTGACCCGCGCAGTACCATTGTACAGATCAAGAACGGCGGCGTAGCTTTCCCCTGCATTGCCCTTAAACGTGCAGTTGGCGAATTGTCCCCCGGAAGAGATACCGTAAATGGGACTACCTGATGCGGTTGCCGGTCTGTTGTTCAAGAATGTGCAGTGCGTGAAAAATGGAGCGTGACAGTATCCGAGATACAGTGCCGATCCATTCGTGGTTGCAGCATTGTCTCTGAAGACACAGCCATTGAAATAGGGCTGTGCATGTGTCGTATCGAGCGGCGTCGCATAGTTCATGTAGACTGCACCACCGTAGCCGGTTCCGGTTGCTTCATTGCCCACGAAGGAGCAGTTGTAGAAGCTTGGAGCGGGGCTTTCCCCGCTGCCCGCCGCCATCCGCAAGCCCGCACCATATGTCGCTCTATTGTTTTGGATCGTACAGTTGAAGAATGTGGGTTTCGAATTGCCGGTAATACGAATACCGCAGGGCTGACTGCTTATGTCGCTGCCTTGGTTTTGGATGAGACAATCTGTAATAGTCGGGCTCGAATTGCTTATTAGAATACCCGTGCCGAGGTTGTAGTAGCCGTCGTTTCGGATGTCGATATTCCGTATGCTGCAGGGCAAGACGTGATTCTCAATCTTCAGAGAGATGGCATTGCCTCCGATGATGCGAACACTGTCCTCCACCCCGATGAGGTGAACGGCCTCTTTCATCACGACGCGTTCCCCGTAGTCACCGGCGTACACGAGGATTGTGTCGCCCGCCTGCGCCGAGTCAACCGCAGCCTGAATGCTGAGAAAATCCCCCGTCCCGTCTTTCTTCACACGAATAGTGCAATGTCTGATACCAACGCACCTGTAGAGAACATTGGAATTCGTTCCGCCAAAGGCTGTAATGCGCAACGTATAGCTGCCTGATCCAAGCAATCCCGTGTTCCAGAGCGCCAACGTATCATTCGTGATCTGGCAGTCGCCTTGCGAGCAGTCTCTTGCCAGTTCAATTCCCCTTGTGTCCCATGAATACGGATCCGTACCCGTACCGTACTCGATCGAGTAGTTCGTTAGCTCGCTTAGGACAGTAGAGTTGTCAATGCTCACGTTGTCCTTAGCGGAACC